>NZ_RAWN01000084.1:0-36574 GCF_003668895.1 Corallococcus sp. AB045 | reverse complement strand
TTCCGGCCCCGCCCCCGGGCTGCCCCTTCAACGCGGAGTTCCTGCCGCCCAACCTGCGCAAGCACGTGGACCCCAACGCCCCCGTGCCCCTGCGGATGATGGCGGCCAAGTCCCTGGTGCCGCTCAATCCGGCGGACATGCTGGGCGCCCTCTACATGCTCACGTTCGACCCGGACGCGAACGTGCGTGAGACGGCCGCCAAGACGTCCTCGGGCCTGCCGGACCGCATCCTCGGCTCCGCGCTGCGCGACGAGGGCGTGCAGCCCCCGTGCTGGGCTACTTCCTGGGCCTGCTCAAGGACAAGGAAGCCTACGCGGAGATGCTCGTCCTCAACTCGGAGACGCCGGACGACGCCGTGGCCAGCGTGGCCGGCACGTGCAGCCCGAAGGTGGCGGAGATCATCTCCCAGAACCAGCTGCGCCTGCTGCGCAACGAGGGAATCATCCGCGGCCTGTGCGCCAACCCCGGCGTCCCGGTGTCGCTGGTGGACAGTGTCTGCGACTTCGCGGTCCGCAGCGGTCTGGTGCTGGCGGACGTGCCCGCGATGCAGGCCGCGCGCGTGCGCATCTACGGCCCGCAGGCCGCCGCCGCGCCGCCGGATCCGGGCCCCACCGCGGAGGAGGTGCTCCAGGAGCTGGGCACGGAAGCCCAGGCCGAGGACGCCGCCCCCATGGAGGAGGGCAAGCGCCTGACGCTCTCGCAGCGCATCATGAAGATGTCCATCGCGGAGAAGATCAAGCTGGGCACGCTGGGCAACAAGGAGGCCCGCTCCGCCCTCATCCGCGACACCAACAAGCTCGTCTGCGTGGCCGTCATCCGCAGCCCCCGCATCACCGACGGCGAGGTGCTTGCGTGCGCCGCGAACCGCGCCATCAACGACGACGTGCTGCGCGTCATCTACAACAACCGCGAGTGGACGAAGATGCAGAAGGTGAAGCTCGCGCTGGTGAAGAACCCCAAGGTGCCGCTCACCGTCACCATGAAGTTCCTCAACACGCTGCGCGACACGGAGCTGAAGGACCTGTCGCGCGACAAGAACGTGCCCGCCGCCGTGCAGTCCTTCGCCAAGAAGCTGCACGAGAAGAAGACGGCCCCCAAGCAGGCGCCCGGCGGCAAGTAGCTTCAGGCCCTGGAGCGGGGGAGGGCGGCACACAGCCCGCGCCTTCCCCCGATTCGTCAGGGCGGTACCGCGGTGCTTCAGGCCGCGGCTTCCTCGTCGGCGTCGTCGCCCACGGCGGTGCCCGGCTCGTCCAGCAGCTGCTGCGCGATGGCCAGCGCCTTCTTCGTCTTCTCGCGCAGCTTCTCGTCGCCCTTGATGCGCGCGTAGAGCTTCGTCACGCGCTCCTCGTTGCGCACCGCCGCCTGCTCCAGCTCGGTGATACGCGCGCGCAGGCCGTCCGCTTCCGCGGCCGCCTGGGCGCTCTGGTTGGAGAGGTCCGCCTGGGCCTGCTCCAACTGGCCGCGCAGGCCCTCCAGCTCGCCCTGCGCCGCCTCCACCTGCGAGCGCAGCCCTTCGGCCTCCTCGCGCACCGCCTGGAGGTCCGCGTCCTGCTGGGCCACCTGGGCGCGCAGGCTGTCCGCCTCGCCCTGGAACGCCTGGGCCTGGGCCTGGTGCTGATCCAGCTCCGTCTGGAGCGCGCCCAGCTTCGCGGTGGCGCCGCGCGCCTCCTCCTTCGCGGTGGCCAACTGCTGATCCACGCGCTTGCGCTCCGAGGTGAGCTGCTCGGTGCGCGTGGTGAGCGTCTTGATCTGCGCGTCGCGGCGGTTCAGCTCCTCCTCGGAGGTGGAGGCCTTCTGCTCCAGCTCCAGGTGCTGATCCTTCAGCTCGATGATCTCCTGGTCCTTCTGGTTCAGCTCCGACTTGAGACGCAGGATCTCCTTGTCGCGCTTGTTGACGGTGTCACGCAGCGCGAAGGTGTCCTTGTCGTTCTTGCCGGTGGTGGAGCGGGACGCCTCCAGCTCCGTGGCCTTCGCCTGGAGCTCGGACTCCAGCGACTGCACGCGCTCCTCGGCCTGCGCCGTCTGGCCTTGCGAGTCCTCCAGCGCGCTCTGCAGCTCCGCCACCTTCGCTCGCAGGTTGCGCAGCTCCGCCAGGTCCGCGACGGAGGGGCCCGGGGCGGCGGCCGGCGTCACCGGAGCGGCGACGGGCTCCGGATCCACCGGCGGCATGAAGCCGACGACGGTCTTCTCCTCCGGCTCGTCCAGGCTGCCCAGCATGTCCAGCGAGTCGTCGTTGTCCGGGCCCAGCGAGTCGAGCGCGGAGATCTCCTCCAGGCCGGACGGGGACTCCATCTCCTCCGGCGGCGCGACGACGGGCTCCTCGGGCGTGCCCGTCACGGGCTCGGACATGTCGCTGAAGGCGTCGTCGAGCATGTCCAGGTCTTCCCCGGCCACCGCGGGCTCCTCGCCCGTGTCGACGGCGATCTCCTCGCCGAAGTCCGTCGCGGGCTCCTCGCCCAGCGAGTCCAGCGTGAGGCTCTCGTCCACCACCTCGTCGCTCGCGGGCAGCTCCGGGAAGCCGATCACGCCCCCCACGCGGTCGATGAGCACGTCCGTGTCCACCGGCTTCGCCACGTACTCATCCGCGCGCGCCTTCAGCTTGCTGTGCGCCGCGAAGCCGTCCGGGCTGCCGATGATGACGATGGGCACCGTCTTCAGCTCGTCGTCCTTCTTCAGCTTGCCGCAGATGAGATAGCCGTTCTGTCCCGCGGACAGGTCCACCGCGAGCACCACGAGATCCGGACGCTCACGGCGGATCAGCTCCACGCTGCCCTTGCCGTCGCCCGTCGTCTGCGCGGAGAAGCCTCGCGACTCCAGTGCCTGCTGCAGCGTGGTGGCGAGGGTGGCGTCGCTTTCGACGATCAGGATTCGCTTGGACATGAAGGGACGGCCATCCTGGGGGTGCGGCGCGCGGTGTGTCACCGCGAGAGACAGCAGCGGCGGCGCGCGAGAGTGAAGACGCCGTCGAGGCTATCGGCCATGTGTGGGACCGTCAATCTTCACACCGGGCGCAACGCCCGGTATTCAGTTGAGCAGCCGACCGCCCGAGCCCCCGCTTTCCGAGGGCTTCAGGGCTGTAGCGAGACGGGCTGCACGCTCACCGCGGGCTTCACCTGCGCGGGGCGCACGAGCCCGTTCGAGCGGTGCTCCTGATCCCGCAGCATCTGCAGGATGGCGGCGTCGTCCAGATCCGTCACCAGCTCGTAGGTGACGTCCTGATCACGCCACGTCACGACGTTGTACGCCTGGCTCGAGTCCACGGCGACGTTCTCCACCGTGGGGCCCTCGTCCTTGATCACCCGCTGCCCTGTCGCCGGATAGACGAACACGCCGATGTTGCGCTTGGGCTCGTTGGTGAGGCGGGGCTGCGTCTCGTAGCTGACGTAGACGACTTCCTGGCCGTTGAGCGTGGAGAAGCGCGCGCCCACGGGCCGCGCCTGCTGCAGGCGGGGCAGGGTGATGCGGTGCTCCACCTTGTCGTTGAACCACGCTTCGATCTGCTCCGGCGTGCCCGCGACGAACTCCAGGGGCCGCTGGCGCGTGTGGCGCTGCACGGCCTCCAGGATGGTGGCCTTCTGCGCCTTGCCGGACTGATACATCATCCAGCCGCCGCTCACCGTCACCACCACCAGGGCCATGGCCCCGGCGCGAAGCCACTGGCTCACCTGCGCGCGCCGGTGCTCGCGGTGCAGGCCGGACTGGATGCCCGCGCGCAGCGACGCCGGCGCGCGCGTGCCCTGGGCGGAGATGGAGTGCTTCGCCGCGCGGCGAAGCGTCTGACGAAGCTGCATCTCTTCGTCCACCCGCGCGACACACGCGGAGCAGCCTTCGAGATGCGACTCCACGTCGTGGCGTTCCTCGGGCTGGAATTCACCGTCGAGGTACGGATACAGCAACCGCTCGAGTTCCTGGCAGGTCATGGGCGCTCGATGAGGTGGGCGGAGGGAAGCAACGCCCCTCCAACCTCTTTCTAGCCTGCCTTCTTCCGGCGCCGGAACTCTTCCAGATCCGCCGGGGCCGCCTGAACCGGCTCCCCGTCATGCCGGAATACGCCCTGACCTTCCGCGTACTCGCGCAGCGTCTTCTGCAGCAGCTTGCGGCCGCGGAAGAGGCGGCTCATCACGGTGCCCACGGGACACTCGAGAATCTCCGCGATCTCCTTGTAGGAGAACTCCTGGAGGTCCGCGAGGATGACCACCAGCCGGAAGTCGATGGGCAGCGAGTCGATGGCGCGCAGCACGTCGTCCGACAGGAGCCGGTCGAAGAAGTACTGCTCCGGGTTGGCCGCGAAGTCCGTCGCGTCCCGGCTCACGAAGCGCTCATGCACCGCCTCGCGCTCCACGCCCTCCACCACCGTGCGCTCCTTCACCTTGCGGCGGTAGCGGTTGATGAAGGTGTTCGTGAGGATCTTGAAGAGCCAGGCCTTGATGTTGGTCCCGCGCTCGAACTTGTCGAAGAAGCGGTAGGCCCGCATGCAGGTGTCCTGCACCAGGTCCTCGGCGTCGCGCTCGTTCTTGGTCAACCGGAGCGCCGCTGAATACAGCGGGTCCAGGTGCGCCAGCGCCAGCTCTTCGAATTCCTGCTTCGTCCGGTTGGGTTGCCTGAAGTCCAGCATCATGCTCCCGCCTTCCAGGGGCCCGAAATGATTGGGGAATGCGTCGCCTGCCTAACGGTCAATCTATGCACCGGAACAGACGGGTCAACAACGCTTTCCCCTGCCGCGCCGCCCGCATGCCCGCTTCTGGAGTGCGGAGACGTTCGGCGGGATCATTTATTCCACAGGGTGGGAACCGGACAGGACACCCGTACAACCGTCCCCTCCAGGCAACCGGCCAGCACAGGGCTGGCCGGCTGTGGAGCAGGCAGCCGCTACGTCACTTCTTGCCGCCGAGTGCGTCCATCAGGGGCACGTAGTCGTACCCCATGTCCTTGGCGACGGCCTCGTAGGTGATGTGGCCGTTGTAGGTGTTGATGGCGCGCTGGAGGGCGCGGTCGGACTTGACGGCCTCCACCAGGCCCAGGTCCGCGATCTTCCGCGAGTAGGGGCGGGTGGTGTTGGTGAGCGCGAAGGTGGACGTCTGGGGCACCGCGCCGGGCATGTTCGCCACGCAGTAGTGGACGACGTCGCTCACGGTGAAGGTGGGGTTGTCGTGCGTGGTGGGCTTGCAGGTCTCGATGCAGCCGCCCTGGTCCACCGCCACGTCGACGACGACGGAGCCGGGCTCCATCTCGCCGATGAGCTCCCGCGACACCAGCTTCGGGGCCTTGCCACCGGGGATGAGCACGCCGCCGATGACGAGGTCCGACTCGCGCACGGTGCGCGCGATGGACTCCGTGTCCGATGCCAGCGTCTGCGCGCGGCCGAGGAACACGTCGTCCAGGTAGGTGAGGCGCTCCAGGTTCACGTCCAGGATGGTCACTTCCGCGCCCATGCCGACGGCGACCTTGGCGGCGCACAGGCCCACCACGCCACCGCCGATGACGGCCACGCGGCCGCGGCGCACGCCGGGCACGCCGCCCAGCAGGATGCCCTTGCCACCGTGGGCCTTCTCCAGGCACGCGGCGCCCACCTGGATGGCCATCTTGCCGGCCACCTCGGACATGGGCTTGAGCAGCGGGAGGCTGCCGTCGTCCAGCTGGAGCGTCTCGTAGGCGACCGCGGTCACCTTCTTCTTGATCAGCGTCTTGGTGAGCTCCGGATCCACGCCGGCCAGGTGGAAGTACGTGTAGACGATCTGCCCGGGCTGCATGCGCTCGTACTCCGGCGCGATGGGCTCCTTCACCTTCACGATCATCTCCGCGCGCTTCCACACCTCATCCGCGCTGGAGATGATCTGCGCGCCGACGCGCTGGTACTCCGAATCCGGGATGCCGGAGCCGACGCCAGCGTTCGTCTCGACCAGCACCGTGTGCCCCGCGATGGTGAGTGCGCGCACGCCCGCAGGCACCATGCCGACACGGTACTCGCGGGTTTTGATCTCCTTGGGGACTCCGACGATCACGACTGCCTCCGACGAATGGGGGACTGCCTGGAAAACGTGGCGGACCCATAGACCAGGGCATGAGCGCTTTCAAGGCGCGCACGGGCGAGCCACGGGGTCGGCTGTGATGGGCCTCATTCATCCATCCACATGACGCGAGGCGTTGGACGCAGGGCGGCCCACCCGTGTTAGTTAACAGCGCATGACGCACTCGCCGAAACTGCTCTTCGCCGACCCCAAGGGCCGGGTCATGGAGCATCCCTACCTCATCGCCACCCTGCGCAGCGGCGAGGAGCTGGTGCCCCCGCAGGACAAGCCCATCGCCCTGCCAGCGGCCGGGCGCCTGGTGCACCTGCCTGGCCGCCTGCCCGTGGGACTCAACCCGGACTCCGGTGAGCTGGAGCTGGTGCGCGAGATGAAGGTGGGCGGCAAGACC
Organism: Corallococcus sp. AB045; assembly: GCF_003668895.1. NCBI lineage: Bacteria > Pseudomonadati > Myxococcota > Myxococcia > Myxococcales > Myxococcaceae > Corallococcus > Corallococcus sp. AB045. The sequence continues at coordinate 30,157 of NZ_RAWN01000084.1, read as the reverse complement.
TTCGTGCCCAACGCCGTAGGCGCGCTGCTGCCTCCCGGCTACACGCGCACGTTCCTTCCCGGAGAGGTGAAGGGCAGCGGGCCAGTGCTGCCGCAGTGGGCGTACACGGCGGCGGCGTGGGGAGAGAAGGGGCCGCTCGCGTGGGCCATCCACACGGACCGGCGTTCGCACTGGGAGCCGGAGGCGTACTCCACGCCGGAGCTGAAGGGCCTGGTGACGGCGCACATGAAGCGCTTCCCGGACAGCCGCGTGCTCAAGCAGCTGAAGACGTGCGCGCTTTTGTACCGGTGCTTCACGTCGCAGAACATCTTCTACGCGCGCGACGAGGGCGCCATCCCCGCGTCGGTGATGTGCAACGCGCGCTGCGTGGGCTGCATCTCGGATCAGCCCGCGGACGGCCCTCCTGCCTCGCACGAGCGCATGGATGACGGCCCCTCCGCGGAGGAGATGGCGGCCATCGGCCTGTACCACCTGGAGCACGCGCCGGGCCGCACCATGGTGAGCTTCGGCCAGGGCTGCGAGGGCGAGCCGCTCACGCGCTGGAAGTTCATCGCGGAGTCCATCCGCCTGATGCGCGCGAAGACGGACAAGGGCTCCATCAACATCAACACCAACGCCAGCCTCACGCACGGGCTCGAGGCCCTGCTGGACGCGGGGCTGGACGCTGTGCGCGTGTCGCTCAACTCCGCGTCCAAGGGCCTCTACGAGGCCTACTACAAGCCGGTGAAGTACGGCTGGGAGGACGTGGAGGCGTCCATCGCGCTGGCGCGCGAGCGGGGCGCGTACCTGGCGCTCAACCTGCTCCTGTTCCCCGGCGTCACCGACCGCGAGGGTGAAGTGCGGGCGCTGGAGAACCTGGTGCGCAAGTACCGCGTGGATCAGGTCCAGACGCGCTCCTTGTGCATTGATCCGCTCCAGTACCTGGAGGTCGCGCGCGGCGTGGGCGCGGGCGGCGAGCCGGTGGGCATCCGCACGCTGCTCCAGCGGCTGAAGGCGGCGCGGCCGGGGCTCATCATCGGCAACTTCGCGCGCGGCCTGGATGAACGGGAGAACGCCGCGAGCGCACCGGAGGTTTGACCGTCCGGGAGGGAAGGGCTACGCAGGACGGCATGTCCGCTTCCTCCTTCCGTTCCGCGTTCCGCCTCGCCGTCTTCTGTCTCTCCTCCGGCGCCGTCCTCGGTGCGTGCAGCAAGGCGCCCGAGGAGCCGGAGTTCGACCACGGCCTGAAGAAGCCGCTCGTGCGCAAGCTGCGTGAGGAGCTGGCGGAGACGCCGTGCGACAAGGCGAAGGCGCAGCAGCTGGCGCAGCTGCTGCTGGACACCGGTGACATGAAGGGCCTCACCCGCGTGACGGACACGTTCGGTGAGAAGTGCGGCCCCAACATCGTCCTGCTCCAGCTGGCGTACACGGCCAACGCGCGCACCGGGGAGAAGGAGCTGGCGCTGAAGGCCGCCACCGCGCTGGTGGCCGCGCAGCCGGACAACGCGAGCTACCACGTGTGGCGCGGCCTCTCGCTGGAGGCGCTGGGGCGTACCGAGGAGACCGCGGCGGAATTGCAGAAGGCCTTCGATCTGCAGCCCGGCCAGCGTCCCATCCTCAACTCGCTGGTGAAGACCTACGACGCGCTGGGCAAGCCCTGCGAGGCGCTGGCCGCGTACCAGCGCTTCGTGGAGAACGCGAAGCCCTCCGAGGCGAAGTCCGCGGAGGTCCAGGAGCAGTTGCAGGAGCGGGCCGCCAAGACGAGCTGCCCGGCCCAGGAGACCGCGGCGCCCGATGCGTCCGTGACGCCCGAGGCGGCGGCGAAGCCCTGAGGCGCGCGGCGACTACTCGGCGCCAGGGGGCATCAGCTCCTTGGCGACGAGGCTGCCCATCACGGCGTCCTTGGGGATGTAGCCGTCGGCGCCGGCCTCGCGGCAGATGCGCTGGAGCTCCTCGACGTTCTCACCGGAGCACAGCAGCACCTTGATGCCCTTGAAGAGGCTGTTGCTCTTGATGAAGCGGCAGAACTGTTCGCCGTTCACGTTGGGCATGCGCACGTCCAGCAACACCAGGTCCGGGCGCGTCTGCTTCTTCAGGATGATCTTCGTGGCCTTGTCCGCGGTGTCCGCGACGTGGACCTCGAAGCCCTTGGACACCAGGTCCGCTTCGATGATCCGCGCGGTCATCTCACTGTCGTCCACGATGAGGATGCGCGGCTTGCGCCCCCCGGCGGCCATCGGGGCCTTGGGGATGTTCAGCGCCGGGGCGCCGATGAGTCCCATGACGCCTCCCAGGACGCCCTCCAGGCCTCCGCTCTTGAGGATGTAGCTGTCCGCGCCGGAGTTCTTCACCTTCGCTTCCAGCTCCTGCTCGGAGATGTCCGAGTAGAGGACGAGCTTGGCGGTGACGCCCTTCTGCTTGCGGAGGTACTCGACGACGTCGTCGCCGAACATCTCCGGCATGTTCACGTCCATGAGGATGAGCGCGAACGGGCCCTCGGTGAGCTTCTGGTCGAGCGCGGCCAGGTCCTGTGCGCCACTGGCCTCATAGCCGGCGGCCGTCAGGGCCCGGACGGTAAGCTCCAGAAGCATCGGGCTGTCGTCAATGACCAGTACGCGGGACATCGTCCTCCTCAGGGGCTTCCAGCGCACAACCCTACACCTTTGGGTCACGATGGACCATCGAAACGGAGGGCAGGCGGCCGGTCCGGCACCGGACGATGGACCCTTGACCCTCTTTATCCTGGTCTCGGATACTTCGCTGCCTTGACCCCGAACTCCTCCCCCCTCCAACGCGCCTTGCGCATGGCGCCAGACCGCACGGTGGCCGCCCAGGCCCGGCCGGAGCTGGAATTCTTCTGCTTCCGCGTGGGCGAGCTGCGCTTTGGCGTTCCCAGTGAGAACGTGCTCGAGGTGCTGCGCGCCGGGCTGCTCACGCCACTGCCGCGCACGCCGTCCTTCATCCTGGGCGTCACCGGCCACCGCGGCCAGGTGCTGCCCGTGGTGGACCTGCTGCGCTTCCTCAGCAAGGGCGAGGCGCGCATCGGTCCGCGCACCCGCATCTTCGTGGGCGTCAGCGGCAACTACGTCTCCGGCGTGGTGGCGGACATCGTGCTCGGCCTGCGCCGCATCCCCGTGGCGGACATCCTGCCGCCGCCCCTGGGCGGTGATCAGGCCGCGGAGCACCTCCTGGGCGTGGTGCAGGGGTCAGGTCCGTCGGATGGCCTCAACCTGCTCAACTTCTCCAAGCTCCTGCAGACGGCCCGTCAGCGCGCGGTGGTGCGATGAGCGGCAACGTCCTGCTGGATGAGGAAGCCCCCGGGCTGGACGCGGATAAGGACCGGGCCCTGGGAGAGGTGGACGTCCTCTTCTTCCAGATTGGTGATTCGGAGTACGGCACGGACGCGTCGTCCGTGCTGCGCATCGACCGGGCGCTCCCGGATGACCTGACCGTGCGTGACCTGGGCCTGCCCCACAAGGGCCACCGCGCGCTCGTGTTCGACACCCCCGAGGGCGAGGGCCACCTGAAGGTGGACGCCGTCAACGGGGTACGCACCATCCCGCTCGCCGGGCTGCGCCGCATGCCGGCCGCCGCCGCGGCGGCTTCATATGCGGTGGGCATCTGCCTGGATGAAGAGGCGGGCCGCCCCGTGTTGCTCATTGATTTGGCGGAAACCTTGAAGACGCAAGGAAGGCACTGACACACATGTCCCTGGAGAGCCCCAACGAGAAGCCCGCGAAGTCTCGCGGCGCGAGGAAGTCCCCGGGCGTGAAGGCCGGCGCGGAGTCCGTCATCGCCAACACGGTGACGGATCCGTTCAAGCCCTTCACCGACACGTTGATGTCGGTGCTGGCCGGCAACCTGAACGCGCGCGTGCCGCCGGACCGCGTGCAGGCGGACACCACTGGCTTTGGCCACCTGCTCAACCAGGTGCTGGAGCAGTTCTCCTCCGCGGAGCACCGCAAGCAGGTGGCGGCGCAGGAGATCGATCAGGCGCTCGACTCGCTCATCATCCTGGTGCGTGAAGGCGACCTGTCGCGCTGGAACACGTCCACCGAAGACCCCCAGCTCGGGCCCCTGCTGGAGGGCTTTGGCAAGGTCATTGAGACGCTGCGCATCTTCGTGCGGGAGATCAACGAGGCCGCGCTGCGGCTGTCGTCCTCCGCCAACCAGGTGCTGGCGGCGTCCACGCAGCATGAGACGTCCTCCACCGAGCAGGCCGCGGCCATCCACGAGACGACCGCGACCATGGAGGAGCTGAAGCACGCCTCCGCGCAGATCGCGGAGAACGCGGGCAGCGTGGCGCGCGTGGCGGAGGAGACGCTGGGCGCGGCCCGCGCGGGCCGTGGCGCCATTGGCGAGTTCATCCAGGCCATGCAGCAGATCCGCAGCGACGGCGTCGCGGTGGCGGACTCCATCTCCAAGCTGTCCAAGCGCGTGGAGCGCATTGGCACGGTGGTGGAGGTGATTGACGAGATCGCGGACCGCTCCGACCTGCTGGCCCTCAACGCGGCGCTGGAAGGCAGCCGCGCGGGTGAGGCGGGCAAGGGCTTCTCCATCGTCGCGGCGGAGATGCGCCGGCTGGCGGAGAACGTCCTGGAGTCCACCAAGGAGATCAAGAACCTGATCACCGAGATCCGCGAGGCCACGCAGGCCGCCGCGGGCGCCGCGGACGCGTCCAAGCACGCCACGGAGTCCGGCGAGAAGCTGGGCGCGGTGGCGGCGCAGGCGGTGGAGGGCATCCTCGCCGGCGTGCAGGAGACGAGCGACGCGGCCCGGGTCATCAACCTGGCGACCCAGCAGCAGCGCACGGCCACCGAGCAGGTGGTTGCGTCCATGGCGGAGATCGAGGATGTGACGCGCCAGACGACGCAGGCGTCGAAGCAGGCCACCGGGGCCGCCGCCGAGCTCACCCAGCTCGCGAGCCGGCTCGCGGAGCTCATCAAGCGGTTCAAGGCCGACTAGTCGTTCTCCTGAGGGGAGAAATGGGTCGAAGGGCGTGCATAGCGCCCTGACGCCCGCGACCCATGGACACCGAGGCCCTCAAGAAATCCCTCCTGAAGAAGTTCCAGGAGGTCACGGCCGACCGACTCCAGAAGATCCAACTGGGAGTCATCGACCTGGAGAAGGAGACCGCGGAGCAGGCCGCGGACGACGTCGCGCGCGAACTGCACACGATGAAGGGCGAGGCCCGCATGTTGGGCCTGGCCGCCATCGGGCAGCTCGCGCACGCCGCCGAGGACGTCCTGCGCGCCGAGCGCGAAGGCAAGACGGCCACCGAGACGGCCACGGACGTCATGCTCCGTGCCTGCGACGTGCTGTCGGACCTCCTGGAGGACCTGGACGCGGCCCACACCGGCTCGTCCGCCACCGAGGAGATGGTGAAGGCGCTGTCGGACGTGTCCGGCCACCCCGTGCCCGCGCTGGGCCCGGTGCGCAAGCCCGCCGCGCAGCCTCCGCCCAAGCCCGCGGTGCAGGCGCCAGTGGTTCCGGTGGCGCCTCCCGCCGCCGTGGCGCAGGCCCCCGTGCCTGCCCCGGCGCCCGCGCAGGCCACGCCCCGTGTGGCGGACCCTGTCGCCGTGGCCGCGCCCGCTCCGGCCGCGAAGGAGGAGGAGGCTCCGAGCGCCGCCAAGAGCAACTCCATCGCGGACCGCAGCATCCGCGTGAACGTGGAGGTGCTGGACTCGCTGGGCCTGCTCGCCGGCGACCTGCTGGTGGAGAGCGCGCGCGGCCGGCTTCGCAGCACGGAGACGGCGCAGCTCTTCGAGCGCTTCAGCCGCCTGGGCGACCGCTTCCTGCGCATCTCCGAGGACGTGGACGTCCCGGACGCCATCCGCACGGAGCTGGAGCGCGCGGAGGCGGACCTGCACATGCTGCGCGACGACGCGTTCCGCTTCGTGCGCCGCAACGGGGACGGCATCAACACGCTGCACGGCAACCTGGCCCAGCTGGCGGACCACGTGGCCGAGGCGCGCCTGGTGCCTCTGTCCACCGTGTTCGACGCGTTCCCTCGCGCGGTGCGCGACATCGCGAAGACGCAGAACAAGGAAGTGGACCTGGTCATCGAGAACGCCGACATCGGCGTGGACCGGTCCATGCTGGCCGACGTGCGCGACGCGCTGGTGCACCTGCTTCGCAACGCGGTGGACCACGGCCTGGAGTCCGCGGACTTCCGCCAGCAGATGGGCAAGCCCGACACGGGCCGCATCCGCATCCGCGTGCGCGTGGACGGCGACATGCTCCACATCGAGGTGGAGGACGACGGCCGCGGCATGGACACCGAGCGGCTCAAGCAGGTGGCCATCAACAAGCGCCTGCTGTCGCCGGTGCAGGCCGCCGCGCTGTCGGAGCGCGAGGCCATCGAGCTCATCTTCCGCCCCGGCTTCTCCACGCGCGAACAGGTCAGTGAGCTGTCCGGCCGTGGCGTGGGCATGGACGTGGTGAAGCGCAAGGTGGAGACGCTGGGCGGGTCCGTGGGCGTGCAGAGCCGCCAGGGCCGCGGCACCACCATCACGCTGCGCCTGCCTCAGTCGCTGGCCCTCATGAAGGTGCTGCTGGTGCGCCTGGGCGACGACGTCTACGGCATGCCCGCCGCGGACGTGGTGGCCGTCATGCGCATCAAGCCAGATGACCGCATGGAGGTGTTCGGCACGCTGGCGGTGCGGCACCGGGGCAAGCCCACGGCGCTCGTGGCGCTGGGGCCGCTGTTGGGCCTCAACGGCGGCAACCGCTTCGACAAGCCCCCCGCGGTGGTGGTGCGCCACGGCGACGACTACGCCGCGCTGGTGGTGGACGGCTTCGTGGACGAGCGCGAGGTGGCGGTGAAGCCCTGCGGCGGCGAGTTCCTCAAGGGCGCGCCGTTCATCGCGGGCACGGCGGCGCTGGAGGACGGGCGCATCGCGGTGCTCCTGCACGTGCCAGACATCATGACGGAGGTGCGCCGCATGGCCCGCCCCGTCACCCAGGCGCCCGCCAGCCGCCGGCTGCGCGTGCTGCTGGTGGACGACTCTCCCATCGCGCGTGCGACGGAAGGCGCGCTCGTCAAGGCGCTGGGCCACTCCGTGGAGGAGGCCCAGGACGGCGAGGAGGCGTACGTGAAGGTGCAGACGAACACGTACGATCTCATCCTCACCGACGTGCAGATGCCGAAGCTGGACGGCTTCTCCCTCACGCGGCGGCTGAAGGGCACGCCCGCCGTGGCGCGCATCCCGGTCATCATCCTGTCGTCGCTCGCGTCGCCGGAGGACAAGCGGCGCGGCCTGGATGCGGGCGCGGATGCGTACCTGGTGAAGGGCGAGCTGGGGGTGGAGATCCTGGCGCAGTCCATCGATAGGCTGACCTGAGGAGCCTCTCGTGGGCGGCGGCACGGCGGTGATGGGACTGGCGTTCCGGGTACTCCTGGTGGGGCGGGGCCTGCGCGCGCTGGTGCGCGGGCTCTTCGAGGGCGAGTCCCTGGTCGCCGTGGGCCCGCCAGAGGCGGACTTCGTGGGCGCGGAGGCGGTGGTGCGTCGCCACTTCCCGGACGTGCTGTTGGTGGACCTGGTGTCCTCGGAGGCGCTGAGCGCCATCGAGCGCATCATGGCCCAGCGCCCCACGCCCATCCTCGCGCTGCACCCGGGCGTGCTCACCGGTCAGCAGGCGTTCCAGGCGCTGGCCCTGGGCGCGCTGGACGTGATGGACCGGCCCATGACTCCGGGGCCAGACTTCTGGCACGCGGTGAACCGCAAGCTGGTGATGCTGGCGCAGGTGAAGGGGGTGCGCTCGCCGCCTTCCTCGTCCAAGGCCAAACAGCCGGTGCAGGAGGGGCCCACCGCGCCGTTCCCCCTGGTCGCGCTGGCTGCCTCGCTGGGCGGGCCGAAGGCCGTCGCGACGGTGCTGCGGATGATTCCGCGGGGCTTCCCCGCGCCCATCGCCTACTGTCAACACATCAGTCAGGGCTTCACGGAAGGCCTGGCGCACTGGCTGTCCACGGAGACGGCGCTGCGCGTCGTCGAGGCGACGCATGACGCGTGGATGGAGCCGGGCACGGTGTACATCGCCCCTTCGGGAGGACATCTGCTGGTGAAGCCGGACGGCCGTCTGGAACTGGATACAGGACCTGCCCTGCGGGGCTTCCGCCCCTCGTGTGACATGCTGCTCACTTCGGCCGGGGAGTCCTTCGGCCGCCGGTGCATCGGCGTCATCCTGACGGGCATGGGCCGCGACGGCGCCAGGGGCTTGAAGGAGATTCGCGAGCGGGGCGGGCGCACCATCGCGCAGGACGAGGCCACATGCGTCGTCTACGGCATGCCTCGCGAGGCCGTGCTCCTGGGCGCGGCGCAGCAGGTGCTGCCGCTGGGCGTCATCGCGCCGACGCTCGTGCAGTGGGTGGACGCGTGCTGAACGTGGGCAACAAGGTGCTCCAGCAGCTGTCCGCGCTCCTCCTGGAGCGCGCGGGGCTGAAGATCACCCTGGATGGCTACCACAGCCTGCGGCTCGCCCTGTCCACGCGCATGCCCGTGCTGGGGCTGAGCGACCCGGAGAAGTACCTGCAGAAGCTGATGAGCGCGAGCGGCGAGGAGGAGCTGCGCGCGCTTCTGCCGCTGGTGACGGTGGGGCACACGGAGTTCTTCCGCGACGCGAAGCAGTTCCGCGCGCTGGAGCAGAGCGTGCTGCCGGAGCTGCTCGCGCGGGCCCGGCGCGAGATGCGCAAGGTGTCCATCTGGTCCGCCGGCTGCGCCACCGGTGAAGAGCCCTACAGCCTGGCGCTGGTGATGGCGGAGCTGGGCGCGCTCGCGGTGGAGGTGGACCTGTGGGCCACCGACCTGAACCTGGCCGCGGTGGAGGCCGCGCGGCAGGGGCGCTTCACCACGCGTCGCGCGATGGCCATTGGACCGGAGCGGCTCAAGCGCTTCTTCCGGCCCGTGGAGGACGGCTACGAGGCGTCGCCCATCCTGCGCGAGTACATCCGCTTCGATGGCCAGAACCTGGCCGCGCCGGTGTTCGACAAGGTGGCGCCCGCGTCGTTGGATCTCATCCTCTGCCGCAACGTCATCATCTACTTCGACCTGCCCACCATCCGCGGGCTGATGGACCGCTTCCTCGCGGCGCTGCGTCCGGGCGGGCTGCTCTTCCTGGGGTACTCGGAGAGCCTGTTCAAGGTCTATGACCGCTTCGAGATGATCGAAGTGGACGGCGCGTTCGTGTACCGGCGCCCCCTGGGCGAGCGCCCCCGTCCGCCGCCGCCCCTGGCGCCCATGGCGACGGAGCCCCGGCCGGGCAGCCCGGAGTCCTTCGCCGTGGAGCTGCGCCAGCGGATGCAGACCAACGCGGAGACCGCGGCGAGGCTGCGCACGGCGGGCCTGGCCGACGCGGCGAGCGCCAGGGCTCCGGACGCGCCCGTGCGCCGGCCCACCCTGGAGATACCCGCGTTGGGCGCGCTGGGACGCCGCAGCGGGGAGTTCCCCGCCATCAAGCTGGATCCGCCCCGTCCCGCGGAGCCTCCGCGGCGGACCGCGACGACCGGCTCCTTCGCGGCGGTGCCCGTGGATCCGCCCGCGTCCCGGCCCCTGACGGAAGCGGTGCCCGCGCGCCCCAGCGGTTCGTGGCCGCAGCTGCTGCCGCCCGCGGAGCGCTTGAACATGGCCGTGCGGAAGATGGGGCAGGGCGACTTCGCTGGCGCCATCGACGGCGTGAAGCGCCTGCTGGTGGACGAGCCCTCCGACCTGGACGCGCTCCTGACGCTGGGCAATCTGTACTCACTCACCGGCCGCATCGACGAGGCGCGCGACACCTTCGGTCAGGCGCTCCAGCGCGAGCCGCTGTGCGTGGAGGCGCGCGTCTTCGGTGGGGTGGCGGCGATGCAGGCGGGGAGCCTGGCCGAGGCGCGCTCCGAGCTGGCCAAGGCCCTGTTCCTGGAGCCCACGCTGGCCATTGGCCACTACCTGCTGGCCCAGGTGCAGGAGCGCACGCAGGACTTCGAGGCGGCCCGGCGCAGCTACCGCAACGCCGTCGCTCAGCTGAAGTACCCGCAGCGCCCGCTGGCGGGGCACTACCCGGAGATGCTCGACTCCGCGGAGGCCATCTCCCGCGCGGCCCGCTATGCGCTGGCCGCGCTGGAGGAGCAGCCGGGCTGAATCACACAGCCCGGCGCACGGCGGTCCGCGTCAGTCCAGGTTGCCCTTCACCTGATCCAGGCTCTTGGACGGATCCAGCACCGCGCCGAACTTCTTCTGGATGTACGTCTTGGCCTGGTTGCGCAGCAGCATGCCGGGGTCGGTGCCCTCGCCGGACACGGCCTTGTCCGTGATGACGAAGCTGGCGTCCAGGTTGATGCCCATCACCTTGCCGGCGAGCTTCGCGCCCTCTTCACCCTGCCAGTCGGACTTCACGCCGTACTTGCTGCCCCAGTACTGCAGGAGCTGCTCGACGCGCTTCTTGACCTCGTCCTTGGGAAGATTGTGGGGGATCTCGAACTTCATCGTGCCCATGGCTGACTCCTGATTCATTCCGCGAAAGCGGGTGCGTCCGTCCGGTTTAGTGACCCCGGGCCGGAAAGTGAACCGCCGTCTTCAGGGGGATGTCCACCGGCGGCCTACCTGGCTGTCTTACGGCGGGACTTCTTCACGGTCGCGGGGGGCTCGGGTTGTTCGGGCGGGGCGCCCCAGCGCTCCAGGTACGGGTCCAGGTCGAACTTCTCCGCGGTGCGCAGCGAGCTCATGGGCCGGACCTTCCCAATCACCGCGCGCTCCTGGAAGGGCCGGTCGTGCAGCCCCAGGACCCACATGAAGTTGGAGACGCTCGCCGGGTCGCGCCCGTCCACCGCGTAGGTGTCGTTGAGCCGCTCGATGCGGGCCAGCGCCTCCTCCGGCGTGGGGCTCCATTCGAGGATTTTCTTCCCCCAGAGCATGCGCAGGTAGTTGTGGATCCGTCCGCGCTCCCGCAGCTCGCGTTGGGACGCGTTCCAGAGCGGGTCCTGGGTGCGGCCCTGATCCAGCTCTTCGAACGAGTAGAGGTGCGGGCGCGGATCCTGCCGGTGGCGTGAGAGCGTTTCGCGCGCCCAGCCGGGCAGGGAGTCCGTGCTCAGCTGCTTCGGGCCGGGCGTGTGGAAGCAGTAGTTGAAGCCCAGCTCGCGGCGCACGAGCAGCTCCTCCACGAAGGACTGCACGGCGGGGTGGTCCTTGCCCTTCGCCGCGATGGCCGCGCGCGCCGCCTCGCCGGGGAAGAGGTTGCCCCAGTGGAAGTAGGGCGACAGGTTGGACTGCTGGCCCAGGCCCGGATCATTCCGGCCGGTGTCGTAGCCCTCCAGCCGCTCGTCGAGGAACGCGTCCAGGGCCTTGAGGCCCGCCTTGCGTCCGCCGCGCTCGGAGAGGGGCTTCACGGAATGATCCAGCGCGAACGTGTCCAGCGCGGCGCGGGCCTGCACGGCGTCGGACAGCTCGAAGTCCGGCTGGAGCTTCGCGCCCGACACGCGGGGCTTGCGCTTGGGCAGCGTGCGCTCCAGGTACTCCGGCCACAGCTTGCGCAGCTTGGGGCGCAGCGCGTACGCGCCCACCTGGGCCGCGGGGATGCGCTGCATAGGCACCACGCAGGAGGCGTCCACGGCGATGAGCGGCACCCGCAGCGCCTTCGCCGCGCCGCGCAGGTGGCCGGGGATGATGTACGTGGGGAACAGGTCCGACACGACGGCCGCCGCGCGCCGGCCCAGGCTCGCGAGCCTCGGCTTGTGTTCCTTCTTCGTGCGCGGCAGCTCCAGCCAGTACGTCAGGCCGCGCGCGGCGCAGCCCTTCGCCATGTCCGCCATGCCCTCCAGGGCCCACGCGTGGAGCCGCTCCGAAGCGTAGGGGTAGTCCGGGCGGATGGCCTGGTAGACGACGACGGGCAGGCCCAGGTGGTTGCCCAGCGCGATGGCGGCGTCCAGCGCGTGGTTCTCCTCCCACCGATGGTTCACCATGCACCAGTAGAGGACGAAGTCGCGCTGACCAGGAGGGAAGGGGGCCTCGTTCACCGCCTGCACGCGGGCGGAGTCGACGCCGAGTTCGGACCACGAGATGCCTTCAGGCATGGGCGCGCGAGAATCTTCGACACGCGGCGGAAAACCAACACGCGCGCACCGGTTGTGGTTTTCTGCCGGACGGCCGGACCCAAGGAGCCCCTCGCGTGTCACACCGTCGAACCTGGAACCTCCCTGTCACCGTCCTCGCGATCGCGCTGATGTTGCCGGGCCTCGCACTCGCGCAGGCGGGTGGTACGGGCGTCTATCCGGCGCCTCAGCCGCCGCCTCCGCCCGCGCCGGGCATGTACCCGGCGCCGTCCTCGCAGGCCGAGCCACAGGCGGAAGAACCGCGGCCCGTGAGGCCGTCCAGCGACGCCGACGGGCAGATGCCTCCCGCGGGTCCGTCGAACATCGACGCGTATCCGCCGCCCACGCAGGCGAACCCGGACGAAGGGCCTCCCCGCGCGAGCGACGCGCCCCTCGCGCCGACGGATCCAGACCGCCTGCGCACGGAGCCTCAGGCGCCGTTGACGGAAGGCACGCGGGAGGTGCGCCCGGAGTCCATTCGCGACGAGACCGCGACCGCCGCCTCGCGGCTCCGCCCGCCGCCGGAGGACAACGGCGTGTTCCTGGACGGCCAGCGCCGCCGGGGGCCGTTCCTGTCCGGTCCCGGCAGCGCGCGCTTCGTGCTGCACCACACGGCCCTGGGCGCGCTGGGTGGCTTCTTCACGCAGGCGTTCAACAAGGAGTTCAACTTCGACCGCAGCTCGCGCGAGTCGATGCTCGCGGGCACCCTCATCGGCGCGGGCCTGGGCTTCGGCGCTTCCGCGTGGTGGCAGTTCAACAACTGGGTGGACACGCCCATGGCGAACTTCACCATCCTCAACTCCGGCATTGGCGGCATGTTCCTCGCGGGCTTCATGGACCTCATCACCCAGGACCCGGGCGTGCTCACCTGGTCCGCGTTCCTGGGCGCGGAGCTGGGCGCGTGGCTGACGGCGGGCATCGGCGGCGGGCAGCTGCCGCTCTCGGACGGCCTGCTGGTGGCGTCCGGCGCGGGCTGGGCGGCGGCGTACAGCGCGCTGTTCCTCGCCATCGTGCACTTCTCCGGCACGTCCATCTCCGGCAAGACGTGGAAGGACATGCTGCTCATCTCCCCGGGAGTGGGCGCGGGCGTGCTGGCCCTGGCGACCATGCGCTACAACCCCACGGCGTCGCAGATCCTCCGCGCGGACCTCTTCGGCGGCGGGGTGGGCGCGGCGGTGTTGCTCATCTCCGGCCTGGTGCTGGGCGGCTTCAACCAGTCCACCCCCTACGTGCTGTCCTTCCTGGGCTCCGCGGGCGCCATTACCACCGTGAGCCTGCTGTGGGAGGAGAGCGTGGACCGGTCCGCGCTGCGCAGCGCCAAGGACCGGCCCTACAAGAACGTCTGGTGGTAGACGGCCTGGTGGACGGGCGAGCAGGCGTCATGGCGCGGGGGAAGGGGCGGCATCACCTTTCCCCGGTATGGCGCGCGTCCTCCCGTTCTCGGCCCTCCTGACGTCGCTGGACTCCTCGCTGGAGCCCGGGGACGGTCCTCCTCGCGGAAACGCGGCCCCGCTGCCCACGCACGTGCGGCCCCTGCTGGAGGCCGCGAACCCGAGCGCCGAGCTGCGCCGGTTGCGCGACTCGGGCGGGCTGTTGAAGGACGCACGTCCCGCCCTCTACGTGGTGGAGTTGCACGGCTCGGCGGGTCGCTTCTCCGGCCCTCCCGTGCGCTACCTGCTGTGCGCGCTGACGCCGGACGCGGTGCCGTCGCTGGAGCAGGACCCGTACCGGCCCCGCGCGTGGGAGGTGGAGCCCGCCGTCACGCTGGTGGCGGATGACCACGGCGCCCTCCGCGCCCTGTTGGCGGAAGCGGCCGAGCGCGGCATCTCCGTCTGGAAGGGGCAGTACGACGGCAGCCCGGTGTCGCTCCTGCGCATCGAACCGTCCCCGGTGTCCAAGCGCCTGCAGGCGGTGCTGGACGAGGCCCCCATGCGGCCCCTGGCGGCCCTGAGCGAGCAGGGCCAGACGCTGGCCGCGGTGGTGCCGCTGTCCGAGCCGGGCCTGGAACTGTGCCCCATCCACCGTGCCCTGAAGGGCGTGGAGACGTTCAAGGAAGACACCTTCCTCACCCTGGTGGCCGCGTACGCGCGTGTGACGGAGCTGGACGCGCCGCTCACCACGCCGCAGGGGCTCGCCGCCGCGCGCGAGCGGCTGGCCACGCTGGTGCCCGGACAGCACGCCGTGCTGCTGGTGCTGCCGGGAGGCCGGGGCCGCATCCTGCGCTTCCGTCAGGGGCTGGACCTGGCGCACCTGAAGGGCGCGCCTCGAAACCCCACGCTGCGCAGCCTGGACCTGGCGCTGCTCAACGCGCTGGTGCTGCGCACGGTGCTGGGCATCCAGGAGCCGGAGGCGTCCGGGCATCCGCAGGTGTTCCCGGTGCACGGCCTGGAGTCGCTGGTGGCGGGCGTGGAGGCCGGCACGTTCCAGGCGGGCTTCGCGCTCAACCCTCCGCCGGTGTGGGAGGTGAGGGCGGTGATGGAGGCCCAGGCCACGCTGCCGCCGCGCACCCTGCGCGTGGAGCCGCGTGTGCCCGCGGGGTTGCTCTTCCTGGATCCCGAAGCCTGACGGCCCCGCGTGCGTGCGCTGACCGGCACCACGCAGGACTGGCCCCATCGGGTGCGGCTGCGGTTGGAGCCCGGGCCGGGGGAGACGCTCGACGCCATCTGCGGCGGCGTGGTGCAGGTGCTCCAGCGCCGGCTGGGCTACCGCTTCACGTTGGACCCCGTGCTGCTGGCGCACTTCGCGGTGTTCGAGGCGGGGGCGCACCGGGGGCGGCTGCTCGACCTGGGGACCGGGTGCGGCATCATCCCGCTGGTGCTGGCCCGCCGGTTTGGGCGAACGGACATCACCGCGCTGGAGCTGCAGCCGGGACTGTTCTTCCTGGCTGAGCGCAACGTGTACCTGAACCGCTGCGAGGGCGCGGTGACGCTGGTGCAGGGCGACCTGCGGCACGTGGCTGAAACGTTCCCCGCGAACAGCTTCGGCCACGTGCTGTGCAATCCGCCGTACCGAGCGCGCACCGCGGGCCAGAGCAACCTGTCCCGGGAGAAGGCGCTCGCGCGGCATGAGATTGCCTGCGAGCTGCCGGACGTGGTGCGCGCGGCGGCATACCTGCTCGTGCCCCGAGGCGCGATGTGCATGGTGTATCCGGCGTCCCGCTTCAGCGAGCTGGTGTCCGTGCTGCGCACGCTGCAACTGGAGCCGCGCACGGTGCGCATGGTGCATCCGCGCGCGGACCGGCCCGCGAAGCTGGTGCTGCTCCACGCGGTGAAGGGCGGCCGGGCGGACCTCACCGTGCTGCCGCCGCTCGTGGTCCACGCGGACGAGGACGCGGCCTTCACGGAAGAGGTCAACGCCATGGTGGGCTGACACACCCACACGTCTTTCGTATCACCCTGAGTATGGCGGGGCAGGGTAGACTTCCCGGCTTCGGGGCTGGGGACCGGCCGCCCCGTCTCGTGAAGGCAGGGTGTGATGCGCGTGGACTTCCGTCGCGCCGTGCAATGGCGAATCCGGGCCCGGATGGCAGCTGGCTTGAGCGGCTGGGTCGTGGCGCTGGTGCTGCTCATGGGTCCCCGCGTGCTGGCCCAGACGCAGGCGGACCGGCTCTATCTGAGCTACGGCCTCTCGGGTGGCGGCTCGCTGGAAGCGGGAGGCGCCCGCATCAAGGAGCGGCGGACCCTGGAACTGCGCGTGCCGCTGCCGCCGCTCGTCCTGGGGCGCACGTACCTGCTGCCGTCGGTGGGGTATGAGACGCGGTGGATGGGCGCGGATGTGCCCACCGTGGGCGATGACGCTGTGGATCGGCAGTTCCACCGCATCCAGCTGGGGCTCACGGTCGTCAGGCCCGTGGCACCGCGCTGGCTGGTGGTCGGCGGCGTGATGGGCAGCACCCGCACGGACTTCCGGTCCTCCTTCGACCTGGCGCTGGACACGTCGTGGGTGGCCTTCGCGATGGCCAGCTACCAGTTCGAGGACACGCCGGGGCTCGGGGTGACCTTCGGAGTGGTCGCGCTGTGGCCGTTCGACATGCTGCCGGTGGGGCCCATGCTGAGCCTCACCTACAACCGGGGCCCGTACGTCCTGGAGGTGGGCCTGCCCCGGCTCACGCTGCTGCGCAAGCTGGGCGACACGGTGGAGCTGGGGTTGGTGGGGGCGCTGGACATGCAGGTGCTCCGAACCCGGTTCGATCCGGAGCTCCGGGCGCTGAACGCCAGCTACCTGCGCGAGACCCAGGTCCGCGTGGGGCCCACCGTGAACGTCCACCTGGGCCGTGACCTGTGGCTGAGCTCGTCGGTGGGCCTGTCGCTGATCAACGACTACGCGCTGCTGGACCGCCAGCGCGACAGCCTGAACGTCCGCGGGCTGGACATGGGGCCCGCTCCGTATGGCCGCGTCGTCCTGGGCTGGCGCCCGCAGCGTCCCCAGGCGAAAGCGAAGAGCCCGCGCCCGGCGCCCTGAGCGCTACGGCGCCGGCTTCGCGCTCTCAGCGGCCTGGCGCTCCTGGCGGCACCAGGAGAGCTGCTCCTGGAGGGTGGCCAGCGGCACGGCCAGCTCCAGCTTGAAGGACGAGCCGTCCGGCCGGACCTTCGCGAAGTCCAGGAGCTGCGCCAGGTCGTCCTTGCCGTCCGCCTGCGCCTTCATGCGCGCCATGGACAGCGCGCCGCCCAGGGACTTGCCCAGGTCCGCCATCTTCTCCGCGTCCAGGCCCGTCACGTTGGCCACCATGGCCACGTCGCCGCTGGTGTCCAGGTGCAGCTCCACGTTCTGGGCCACGTCCGTCAGCCGCTTCGCGAGCTCCGCCTGGTCCGGCCCCAGCAGCTTCGCCAGGGTCTCCACCGCCAGCACGCCGTACATTTCACCGTAGGTGCTGTTCTCATCCAGCAGCGGCGGCCCTTCCTCCTGGCCGCGCCCGTCCATGCGGTCGAGCACCGTCTTCACGGAGTCCGGCGACTTGCCGAACACCAGCATCTGGTTGTTCCAGGTGCCCACCGAGGTGTCCATGCGCCCGCGCTGCGTGCCGCCGTCAGACAGGGCGAAGGTCGTGTCCCCCGGCTCGTACACGCGCGCGCCTGAGCCGTAGTCAGAGGACACGCGCTCGCCCAGCAGCTCCTGGTACTTCGCCTTGCTGAAGTCGCCGGAGAGGATGACGCCCTCGTCGGTGACGACCAGCCGGTCCAGGTCCTGGAGCGGATCCACGCCGCTCAGCGCCTTGAACTGCTCCAGGTTCTTGCCGCCGTCGCGCAAGAGGCAGTCCATGAGCAGCTCGCCCACGGGCGAGTAGCGGAGCGCGTTCGCCTCGATGACCACCGCCGTGCGGCCCGGTCCGCGGGGCAGCGCCGCGAGCAGCGGATCCCTCGGCTTCGCCGGCGCGGCCACGCCCGCGTCCACCACCGCGGGCATCACCCACGTGCGCCGCTTCTCCGCGCGCTCCAGGTCCGTGCCCCGCATGCGCCGGGGGAAGTCCACGTCCGGAGCTTCGGCGGCCGGCTTGTCGCCCTGGCCCGTGAACATCAGGACCGCGCCTCCGGCGAACAACAGCAGCGCCCCCACCAGCCACACCCTCCTGCGCCCGCGCGAATCCATGGTTCAGCAGTCCTTTCCTTCGAAGTGCCAGAAGCCCACGGAGAGGGCCCCCAGTCCGAACACCAGCACGCCACCCAGCAGCATGCCCAGAGAACCCTTCTCCAGCGGCGTGGAGCTGGCCAGGTCCGCCGCGCGCGATGCCAGCGCGGACAGCCGGGGCAGCACCAGCGTCACCGCGTCGAACGCCGTGCGGCCGAAGCCCGACTCCAGGTAGCGCGACACGTCCGCGCGGAAGCCCGCGAGGATGCCGCCCACCAGCAGCACGAAGCCCGCCGCCGAGCACAGCGCCGCGCTGCGCACCAGCGTCGCCGTGGTGAGCATCACCGCGTACACCGCCGCGAACCCCACGCACGCCAAGCCCCCGGCGATGAGCGGCCCCACCGTCCAGTACCCCGTCTTCACCCCGAAGATGAGCGTCAGCCCGCCCGCGGCGTACACCGTGCCGCCCAGGGCCAGCGTCATCACCCCCAGGAACGTGCCGGCGAGCAGGTGCCAGCGCTGCAAGGGGAGGGCGAGCAGGTGCTCGATGCGGCCGGGCGACAACAGCCCCGGCGCGAAGTCCGAGCACGCGACGATGCCGAAGAGGATGCCGCCGTAGAACACCAGGTACGCCGCCGCGCGGTACATGGGCCGGAGCGCCACGTCCACGGACATGATGTTGGAGCGCATCACCTCGCCGAACAGGCGCGTCGCCGCGAGCGCTCCGTCCACGACCTCCAGCTTGAGGCTGAGCGCCACGGTGGCCAGCACCAGCGTGAGCCCCACCATGAAGGCCATGATGAACTTGCGCGACGCCGCCTCGCGCAGCACGTAGCCGGCGATGACGAAGACAGGGCTCTTCACGCCGCCACCCCCGGCCCACCGACAGCGCCCACGAGCACCGCCTCCAGGTCCGCGCCCTCGCGCTTGAGTTCCATCAGCATCGCACCCGAGGCCCGCGCCCGGTCCAGCGCCGCGTTGAGCACCGCCACGTCCGCCGCGTCCACCGAATACACACCGTCCTCCCGGCCACCGCTCGCGGACGCTACGTCCGCCCGCGCGTCACCGCCTGCCGCCGCGCCAGTCCTTCCACCCCGCGCTGGGTCCGCCACGGCCATGAAGCCCGCCGCCTCCAGCGCAGCCCGGTCCGCGCCGGGCGCGAAGCGCACGCGCCAGCGGGCCCCGGCCTTCGTCAGCTCCTCCAGCCGCCCTTCGCGCAGCACGCGCCCGTCCGCGAGGATTGCCACGCGGTCGCACACGCGCTCCGTCTCCGCCAGCAGGTGCGAGTTGAGGAACAGCGTCACGCCCTTCTGGACCTCCTCCTGGAGGATGCGGCGCACCTCCAGCCGGCCCATGGGGTCGATGCCGTCCGTGGGCTCATCCAGCACGAGCAGCGCCGGGTCTCCCAACAGCGCCGCCGCCAGCCCCAGCCGCTGCCGCATGCCCTTGGAGTAGCCGCCGATGCGCCGGTCCATTGCGTCCGAAAGTCCCACGCGCTCCAGGAGCCGCGCGTGCGCGTTCGCATCCGGCTTCAATCCCTTGAGCCGCGCCACGGTGGCCAGGAACGCGGGCGACTTCCACGTGCCGGGCAGGTGCAGCCGCTCCGGCAGGTATCCGATGCGCGCGCGGATGGCGGGATCCTCCGGCGACCCGCCCAGCACGCGCACCGTGCCCGCGGTGGGCCGCACGATGCCGAGCACGCTCTTGATGAAGGTCGTCTTGCCGGCGCCGTTGGGGCCAATCAGCCCGAACGCGCTGCCCGCCGGGACGTGGAGGTCCATGCCCCGGAGGGCTTCATGGCCGCCACGACCGAACGCTCGGCGATACGTTTTTCGCAGGCCCTGCACTTCGAGGGCGGGAGGAGGAGTCGTCACGGTTACGACTGTAGACGACCCGGCGGGGCGATGATTGCACCCGCATGGATCCAAGGGGAGGGACGGGCGGCCCTGCATGCGGGTTTCCCTCCGCGTTCCCTCGTTCGCGCCGCTGGGAAAAGCCTTGCGCACCCGGAGCGCGCGTGGCGCGACGCGACACCTCGTCTTTCCCGGGCGTTGCACTCCTGGGGGTTCCAACGGTACCCCTGGTCCAGACCCTGCAATGCCTGTCAGCGACCCGCGGGAGATGAACGCCAACCCTCGCGGACACACCACACTGGAGACATGGGCATGACGTGGGCAAACGGGACCGAGCAGCAGCTTCAGGACGCGCGCCGTGAGCTGGAGGCCGCCGAGCGGGAGCTGAACACCGGGACCGAGGCGGCCCGGGTGCGCTACGCCCGGGCGCTGTACGAGGCGGACCTGGCCGGGCGGCGGGCCGACCGCATGGCTCGCGATTCCCGCCGCCAGCAGCTGACCTGGCGCCCCGTCGCCGGCTGAGCAGGCGGATTCAGGACGCGGAAGGGGTGAAGCGCGGGGCCCGGCGGTTTATACCGGCGACCCATGGCCCACCCCGTCCACCGTCCCCGCAGGCTGCGCCGCTCGGCGGCGCTCCGTGACATGGTGAGAGAGACGCGCCTCTCGCCCACGGACTTCATCTATCCGCTGTTCGTCGTGGAGGGCCGGGACGTGCGCCGTCCCATCTCCTCCATGCCGGGCGTCTTCAACTTCTCACTGGAGCACGCGGTGAAGGAGGCGAAGCTCGCGAAGTCGCTGGGCGTGCCGTCCGTCATCCTCTTCGGCATCCCGGACCACAAGGACGCGCGCGGCACCCAGGCGTACGCGACGGACGGCATCGTCCAGCGCGCCATCCGGGAGATCAAGGCCGCGGAGCCGGACCTCCAGGTCATCGCGGACGTGTGCCTGTGCGAGTACACCGACCACGGCCACTGCGGCGTGCTGGACGGCAACCACGTGGCCAACGACGCCACGCTGCCGCTCCTGGCCCAGATGGCCGTCACCTGCGCGCAGGCGGGCGCGGACATCATCGCGCCGTCGGACATGATGGACGGCCGCATCGGCGCCATCCGCAAGGCGCTGGATGAGGTGAAGCACCAGGACACGCCCATCATGGCGTACTCGGCGAAGTACGCCTCCGGCTTCTACGGCCCGTTCCGTGAAGCCGCGCAGAGCACGCCGCAGTTCGGCGACCGCCGCGGCTACCAGATGGACCCCGGCAACGTGCGCGAGGCCATCCGCGAGACGGCGCTGGACGTGGACGAAGGCGCGGACTTCATCATGGTGAAGCCGGCGCTGTCGTACCTGGACGTCATCCGCGCGCTGCGGGAGAACTTCGACCTGCCGCTCGCCGCGTACAACGTCTCCGGCGAGTACGCGATGCTCAAGGCCGCCGGGCAGAACGGCTGGGTGGACTACGAGCGCGTGATGTTGGAGGTCCTCACATCCATCAAGCGCGCGGGCGCCGACCTGGTCATCACCTACCACGCCCTGGAAGCGGCCAAGCTCCTGTAGGCGACACCCGGGCGCGCGTGTTCGGCGGAAGGCTTGATCGCTTCCGCCGCTTGCGCCCAAATGCTCCCCACAACGATGCCCACCCAGAAGAAGCGGCCCGGACGCAGAACCGAGAAGCCTCCGCCCAGACGTGGCGCGACGTCCAAGGCCCGTAAGAGCCAGTCGCCGCGCTCCAGATCGGGCCAGCGCCCCGGGAAGGGCCGCGCTCCCGTCATCCGTGAGCCGGGGCCGTTGCAGTACAAAGTGGTGGAGCTGTCCACGGTGGACGAGGGAGCGCTGGAGCGCACCTTGAACGAGTGGACGGCCAAGGGCTGGAACCTGGACGGCGTGCAGTTCGCGATGCGCGAGTCCTCCAAGCGCCCGGCCATGGCCTTCATCTTCTTCACCCGCGAGGGCGAGGCCGCGCGACACGACGAGGACGACGCGCGGCAGAAGCTCCTGCGCATGTCTGAAACGGGCAGCCCCACGGCCCGGCTCGCGGCGGAAGCGGCCGGGGAGCACGCGCAGACAGTGGTGCCCTTCGTCCACCCGCTGTCCGCGCACGAGCGGCTGGCGAAGCTGGCGGGGCTGGACGAGCCGGAGCCCACGGAAGAAGGGCTCACGCTGGAGCCCGAGGAGTGAGCACCTCCCCCGAACGCAGTCTCATGGCGGAAGGCCGGAGCGCGGGCCGCGTGCTGCGGCTGGTGCAGGAGGACGCGGGGCCGGATTCACCGTACCCGAAGGCGTCGCTGCTCCTGCGGCTGGGCGCTCGGATCATCGACTGCGCGGTGGCCTGGGGCCTGTACGTGGTGTGCGGCGCGGCGGGCGCGGTGGTGGCGCTGCTGTTCCTGCTGCTCGCGGACGGGATGCTCCAGGGGCAGAGCGTGGGCAAGCGCATTTGCGGCGTGAAGGTGATGCACCTGCCCACGCGCTCGGCCGCGCGGCACCGTGACAGCACGCTTCGCAACGCGCCGCTCGCGCTGGTGGTGCTGCTGGGGATGATGCCCGCGCCGCATGGCGTGGTGGCCGCCCTGGCGGGCTTCGTGGTGATTGGCGGCGTGGAGGCGTGGCGCGTGCTGCGCGACCCGCTGGGCCTGCGGCTGGGGGACACCTGGGCGCAGACGCAGGTGGTGGACGGGAAGGTTGTCGCGGGCGCGACGGTTGCAGCCCGCACGCCGGTGGGCGCCACGCGCGCTCCCGGACGGTTGATGTCCGCGGCGAAAGTGCGCCGCGGCAAGGCGTTCAGGAAAGGGAGACGGGGTAAGCCATGCGCATCGCGCTGACCTACAACCTGCGGCTTTCGGACTCGGAAGAAGAGGCGGAGTTCGACACGCAGGAGACGGTGAACACGCTGGCGGGAGCCATCGAGCGGCTGGGCCACCGCCTGGAGCGCTTCGAGGTGAGCGGCCCCGCGTCGCGCACCGTCGCCCGCCTGGAGGCGTACAGCCCGGACCTCATCTTCAACACGGCGGAGGGCCGCCGCGGCCGCTTCCGTGAGGCCTTCTACCCGGCGCTCTTCGACGAGCTGGGCTTCGCGTACACGGGCTCGGACGCGTACGCGCTGGCGCTCACGTTGGACAAGCAGCTCACCAAGCTCATCCTCTCCAAGCACGGCATCCGCACGCCGGGCTGGCAGTACGTGGAGAAGCTCAGCGAGCTTCAGCCGGAGAACCTGCGCTTCCCCGTCATCGTGAAGCCCAACTTCGAGGGCTCCTCCAAGGGCATCACCCAGGACTCCGTCGCGGAGACGCTGGAGCAGGTGCGCGAGAAGGTGGCGAAGGCGCTGGAGAAGTACCCGGCGGGCGTGCTGGTGGAGGAGTACATCAGCGGGCGCGACCTCACGGTGCCGTTCCTGGCCGCGGTGGACAACGACTACGACGGCGTGCTCGCGCCGGTGGAGTACGTCATCGACCCGGAGGCGTCCCAGGGCCGCAAGTACGCCATCTACGACTACGAGCTGAAGACGCGCCGGGAGAAGTCCGTGTCCGTGCGCGCGCCCGCGAACATCCCGGCGAAGATGTCCGAGGACGTCCGCACCATGGCGCAGAAGATCCTCCAGGTGCTGGACTGCCGCGACCTGGGCCGGCTGGACTTCCGCGTGTCCGACGCGGGCGTGCCGTACTTCCTGGAGATCAACGCGCTGCCCAGCCTGGAGCCGGGCGCGGGCATCTACGCCGCGGCGGAGCTGGAAGGGCTGCACCTGGACGGGGTCATCAACTCCATCATCCAGAGCGCGGGCAAGCGTCACAAGATCCGCGACAACAAGAGCCGCCAGGGCAGGCCCGCGCGCAAGTCCGGGCCGCTGCGCGTGGGCTTCAGCTTCAACGTGAAGCGCGTGAAGCCCAGCGCCACGGCGGAGACGGTGCAGGAGGACAGCGAGGCGGAGTACGACTCGCCCAACACCCTCCAGGCCATCCGTGAGGCGATTGCCTCCTGGGGCCACGAGGTCATCGACCTGGAGGCCACGGCGGAGCTGCCCACGGTGCTCTCCAGCACGCCGTTGGACATCGTCTTCAACATCGCGGAGGGCTTCAAGGGCCGCAACCGCGAGAGCCAGGTGCCGGCGATGCTGGAGCTCCTGGACATCCCGTACACGGGCTCGGATCCGGCGACGCTGTCGCTCGCGCTGGACAAGGCGCTGGCGAAGAAGATCGTCCGTCAGGCGGGCATCCTCACGCCCAACTTCCAGCTGATGGTCACGGGCAAGGAGCGCCTCAACAAGGAGTTCACCTCCTTCCCGCTCATCGTGAAGCCGGTGGCGGAGGGCAGCTCCAAGGGCGTCGTCACCAAGAGCGTCTGCTACTCCGAGGCGGAGCTGCGCGACGTGGTGAAGGAGATCGCCGGCAAGTACCAGCAGCCCGCGCTGATTGAAGAGTACATCGGCGGCCGCGAGTTCACGGTGGGCCTGCTGGGCGAGCGGCGTCCGCGCGTGCTCCCGCCCATGGAGATCGTCTTCCTGGACAAGGCGGAGAAGAACCCCGTCTACAGCTTCCAGCACAAGCTGGATTGGACGGACCGCATCCGCTACGACGCGCCCGCGAAGATCGAACCCGCGCTGCTGGAGAAGCTGCGCACGGCGGCGCGCAACTCGTTCATGGCGCTGGGGTGCCGCGACGTGGCGCGCATCGACTTCCGCATGGATGACAAGGGGCGCATCTACTTCATCGAGTGCAACCCGCTGCCCGGCCTCACGCCCGGCTGGAGCGACCTGGTGCTCATCGCGGCGGGTGCCGGCATGGACTACCGGACGCTGATTGGTGAGATCATGGCGCCCGCCATCCGCCGCTACAAGGAGCGCGAGGCACGCCGGGCCCAGACGGAGCACCCGGCCGGTGCCCACGCGCCGCCGCTCAACAAGGTCGTGCAGCGGATTGAGGAGCAGAACGCGCGGGCCACCGCGACCGCCTCGGCCTCACCGCAGGAGCCGACGCCTCCGCCGCGTCCGGAGCTCAAGTCCTGAGCGTCCGCTGAAGCGGGGCAGGGAAGGGGACGGTGCTCGAAAGGCGCCGTCCCCGTTTCATTTCAGCCGTCGTTGAGGGCCTGGGCCCAGCCCTTCTCGAAGTTGTCGTGGTACGCCTGCCACAGCGCGTCGGAGTGGTGTCTTGGCGAATTCTCGTTATTGCAGCACGTATAGGTAGGTATTATTTGTTTGCAAGACTACGCAGTAATTTTCGATACTTGTTTATGATGCCGTCCACAACTAATGCCTCATCGTAGAATGCAGCGGAATCGACGCCGTCCTCCTCAGTCAATCGACAGATTCGACGGGCCTTCTTGATTTCAGACACGCCGATTTCGCGCTTTCCTCCGGGGTATCCCATTGTTCCTACATGTTGTCTTTTGGCGCGGGGGCCTCCAAGCCATTTGCTTGGTTTATGTGTCTGACTTGTTTTGTATATTTGGATGTAATTCCCATTCGGGTCGGAAAGCTCATAGCCGTGCTTCTTTAGGATTTGCTCTAGCTCGT
Organism: Corallococcus sp. AB045; assembly: GCF_003668895.1. Classification (NCBI taxonomy): domain Bacteria; kingdom Pseudomonadati; phylum Myxococcota; class Myxococcia; order Myxococcales; family Myxococcaceae; genus Corallococcus; species Corallococcus sp. AB045. The sequence continues at coordinate 5,199 of NZ_RAWN01000084.1, read as the reverse complement.
CAAAGGTCATGACGCGCTCACCGCGTTGTACTTGACGCGAGTTCTGTCGGATCCACTCAGTAAGGGCGCGCACATCCCGTTCGGCCTTGTCTGCGCTGCGTTTGAGGACGTGTCTAAGCTTTGGGTAAAGGGGAAGTTCTCCAACGACAAGGTCAAGAACCATTTTTTCAATTTCGAGCCATCGAATATCCATGAGGGCGAGTCTGTTTCTGTCCAAATGATTTAGCAGTGCTACGACCGCAGTGCGTTTGTTTCCATCGTGAAATGGATGGTTTTTAGATATTCCATACATCAATGTTGCGGCGTTTTCTATCGGTCCAGGATATAGGAGTGTGGAATGACTCCCCATGAACTGGCGAGCGACAGCTGACTCGAGGAGTCCTCTGTCCTTGACTCCGTGGCTAACGCCAATTCCTCCCATTCTGGCGATCGGTCCTCCTGCGCCAATGGCGTCTTGTGAGACTTTATCGTGTATTAGAATGACGTCGTCGACGGAGAGTGTCTGGCATGTGGCTGTCATATATGGAGCATGTCGTAGGGGAAGGGTGTGTCAAGTGGGTGGGTATAGGCTTTGGGTGGGGTGTTTGTGACTCGGATCTGCGTGGCCTCCAATTGACTGGGGCAGTGGCGGGGTGGAGCATCAATTGCCCGAGAGGCAACGCTGGAGTGCTCTATTGCTGATCCTCCTGCAGAGGACAGGGCACGCTCTTTGTGGGCCTTTGCCCTGGATGCTTCGACTGTATTGCTGTGTGTCTGTTGCGTTTCAATCGGCGTTGAATGCCTGGGGCCCAGCCCTTCTCGAAGCTGTTGTCGTACGCCCGCCCTGTCGCGTTTGAGCAGGACTCAAGTTCCCCAGGCAACTGGACGCCGGCGCACGCCCGGGTTGCGTCGTGAGGAGGTCGCCGCGCGAGTCGGCGTGAGCGTCACCTGGTACACGTGGCTCGAACAGGGGCGCGGCGGCATGCCCTCGGAAGATGTGCTCGAACGCCTCGCACGTGCACCTGAGTTCGATGACACGAATCGCGAGGTGTTGTTCCAGCTCGCGCAGGATCGTCCACCGCCGCGGAGGCCCGCGCCGCCCGCTGCGGTCACGCCGTCGCTCCAGCGCGCTCGACAGCATGACCATCCCCGCATTCGTGAAGACGCTGACGTTCCAGGTCGTCGCATGGAATCGCGCCGCAGTCGCGGTGTTCGGCGACTACGGCGCGGTGCCAGAGCGCGAGCGCACCTGCTGCGCCGGGCCTTCCATCCGGGTTCGGAGTGCAAGATTCACCAGCTCGAGGAGGTTCGTTGCACGTGTCTCGCGGCGTTTCGCGTCGACATCGCGCGAGCCGGCCAGTCCGACGAGGCGACGGCGCTCATCGACGAGTTGATGGAGGCGAGCCCCGACTTCCGCCGGCTGTGGGACGAAGGGGATCTCCAATCGCACGGCACGTTGCGGAAGCAGCTCGTGCGTCCCGCGGTCGGCGAGCTGGTGCTTGAGTCGTCGGTGTTCACCGTCGAGGGTGGCGACGGCCTCTCGATGTTCGGGTGGTCACCCGCTAACGAGGAGAGAGCGCGCTCCCTCGCCCAGCTGGTCCAACGCTCCGGTTGACCTCCGCAGTGTCACTTCCCGGGCGCGAAGCCGCCGTGGAACGTGGGCGGCAGGGCGTGATCGAAGTGGCAGCGCGCCACGGGTCCGTCCTCCAGGTGGCGCGCGTCCAGCACGGCGACGTGGGACGTGTCCGTCTTCGCGTCGAACACCTGCGTCAGCACCCAGCCGTCGTCCTCGGCGCTTCCGCCGGGGCGGGGGACGAACACGGGCTCGGAGGGGTAGGTGCCCTCGCCCAGGGAGACCTTCGTCATGCGCCCCGTGGTCATGTCCACGCGCGCCACGCCGTCGAAGAGGCCGCGCCGGGCTTCATCGCTGAGGTGCACGCCCAGGTAGAGCGTCTCGTGCGAGCGGCCCACGACGCCGGGGGCCACGCGGGGGAACTCGCAGCTGATGTCCGCGCGCTGTTCGGTGCGGAAGGTGCGTGCCTTCAGGTCCACCACCGCCCGGTGCAGCATGCCCTTCGCGTCCAGGGACGTGGTGCCTCGCACCAGCTCACCCAGCCACTGGTTCGTCGTGAAGTCGGGGTAGCGCACGTAGTCCACCACCAGCGTGTCGCCCTCTTCGTACGCGTTGCCGAAGTGCCACAGGTAGAAGGCGTCCGTGGTGATGCGCACCGGGTGCGCCACGTCGTCGATGGGCACCACCAGCACGTCCGCGCCCGCCTCCGGCCGCCACCGCAGGTTCTCCGAGTACGAACCCACCCGCAGCAGCGCGCGGAAGAGGTTCAAGCGCAGCGGTGACAGGAAGAAGACGAGGTAGCGGTCCGTGGCGATGAAGTCGTGCACCATCGTCGCGCCCGGCAGCTTCACCGTGCCCAGCCGCTGGGCCTTGCCGCCGTCCGGCAGCGCGTAGAGGTCCGCCAGCGTCTCCCGGCCGTAGCGGATGCCGAAGTTGTAGGACGCCTTGCGTGACGGCACACGGTGCGGGTGCGCGGAGAACGTCTCCACCACCGTGCCGTCGAAGTCCGTCTCGCCCAGCGTGGACAGGTCCTCCGGCGACACCTCCACCGGCACGCTGCCCTCGAAGAGCGCGTACAGCTTGCCGTTCCATGCCATCACCGACGTGTTCGCGGAGTTCTTGCGCACGTCGCGCAGCTTGTGGAGCAACGGCGTGGGCGTGCCGTACGCGCCGTAGCGCTGTGAGGAAGCCTTGCGCTCCGCCACCATGGTGGGCGTGTCCAGCAGCCGCGACGCCCCCGTCACCCCGTCCGCCCCGAAGCGCACGCCCAGCATCCCGCCGTCCCCGTCGAACCAGTGCTGGTAGGGCCGGCCATGCACGTCGAACGTCCACGGCCCCACCCGGTACAGCGAGCCCCGCAGCCCCTCCGGCACCTGGCCCTCCACGCGAAGCGGTTCGAAGCCGTGCTGGCGGGGGAGCGTGCGGAACGCCCGCAGCCAGCCCGGCGCGGAGGAGGACATCGTCTGCTTCATCGCGGTCGTCATGACGGCTCCCTTTCCAGTGCAACGTAGGGCGCGAGAGAACTCCGCGCCGTCCATCTTGTAGACACTGTAAACATCGCATGTTGCCGCCGTCAACATGGATGTTGACGCTGGTAACTTCGCGCGGTGGATGGTCAAGTCGCGCAGGCGACAGTGGGCGCGTCAGGAGGCACGGACGGTGGCGACGAAGGGCAAGCGGAAGCAGGCGGCGGAGGCACCCGAGGACAAGGGCCGCTACCACCACGGAGACCTGCGCCAGGCGCTGGTAGACGCGGCGGTGGCGCTCATCGCCGAGGAGGGCTTCGGCGCGCTGTCCCTGCGAGAGGTGGCCCGGCGGGCGGGCGTCACCCACGCGGCGCCATACCGGCACTTCGCGGACAAGGAGGCGCTGCTGGAGGCGGTGGCGCACGAGGGCTTCCGCGCCATGGCGCGCGAGATGCGTGAGCGCATGGCCCCGCACACCGGCCCTCTGGAGCGGCTGTACGCGGCGGGTGAGGCCTACGTGCTGTTCGCGGTGCGCCACCCGCCGCACTTCCGGGTGATGTTCGGCCCGCACTTCACCCGGCCCATGTCACCGCCCCCGGAGCCGGAAGGAGAGCAGGGCGCCTTCACGCTGCTGGTGAGCAGCATCGAGGCCGGACAGGCCGCGGGCCTCCTGCGCCCCGGCGAGTCGCGGCCCCTCACGCTCACCGCATGGTCGCTCGTGCACGGGCTGGCCTCGCTGTTCGTGGACCGGCAGCTCGGTGAGTCCCCGCAGGGCGAGGAGGCCGCGGAGGCGCTCGCCCGCGTGCAGACGCGGCTGCTCGTCGAGGGGCTGAGGCCGCCCGCACGCGGCTGAACCTTCGCGACAGTTGGTAGGGAAAGCAGGGTTGACCGTCGGAGATTGTCGGGTACGGTCGGCGCCATGGTGCGGATACCGGAAGAGAATGGGCCAAGGGTCCGGGCGCGGGAGCTGGGGCTTCCGCTGGGGCGCTTCAAGCCGGGGAAGTACAACGCCATCACCGACGTCGAAGGCGTGCTGGTGGGCCACACCACCATCATCGAAGGCTCGGGGCCGTTACGGCCCGGCTACGGTCCGGTGCGCACGGGCGTCACGGCCATCCTGCCCAACCTGGGCAACATCTTCATGGAACGCATGAGCGGGGGCGGCTTCGTGCTCAACGGCGCGGGCGAGGTCTCCGGCATGACGCAGCTGATGGAGTGGGGCCTCATCGAAACGCCCATCCTTCTCACCAACACCATGGCCGTGGGCGCCGTGTCCGACGGCGTGGCCAACTACCTGGTCCAGCGCTACCCGGGCATCGGTGACGAGCACGACGTCATCATCCCCGTGGTGGGCGAGTGCGACGACTCGTGGCTCAACGACGTCTCCGGCCGCCACGTGCGCCAGGAGCACGTCTTCGCCGCCATCAACAACGCGAAGTCCGGCCCCGTGCAGGAGGGCAACGTCGGCGGCGGCACCGGCATGGTGACGTGCGACTTCAAGGGCGGCATCGGCACGTCGTCGCGCAAGCTGCCGGAGGTGCTGGGCGGCTACACGCTGGGTGTGCTCGTCATGTCCAACTTCGGGAAGATGCACAACCTGCGTGTGGGCGGCCTGCCCGTGGGCGAAGTGCTGGTGGAGAAGTTCAAGAACACCCCCCACCGAGGCAAGTCCTACGGCTCCATCATCGCGGTGGTCGCCACGGACGCGCCGCTGCTCAGCCATCAGATCAACCGCCTCTGCAAGCGCGTGGGCCTGGGCATTGGCCGGGTGGGCAGCTACGCGGCGCACGGCTCCGGTGAAATCGTGGTGGGCTTCTCCACCGCGAACATCATCCCCAGGCGCACCCAGAAGATGGTCTACAAGATGAAGATCCTCCTGGATCAGCGTCTGGACCCCCTCTACGAGGCCGTGATGGAGGCCACGGAGGAGGCCATCCTCAACGCCATGTGCATGGCGGAGCCCATGACGGGGGTGAACGACAACTACTCGCCCGCGCTGCCCCTGGACGAGGTCCGCCGCTTCGTGGACGCCTGCCGCCCCATCTTCGCCTCGGTGAAGAAGCGCCCCCACCAGACGAGCGTGCCGGCCTCCAAGGAGCGCCCCACCGACGAGGACCGGGAGGGGGACGTGACCCTGGGCGCCGCCCAGCCCACCCGGGTCCGCAGCGCGGAGGGCATTCC
>NZ_RAWN01000083.1:0-36733 GCF_003668895.1 Corallococcus sp. AB045 | reverse complement strand
GACCCGCCGTCCCCGCCCTGTTCCAGGTGGCGCTCGCTCCCGTGCAGGCCTTCTTCCGGTTGGAGGCCAGCAGCGGCATCCTCCTGGCCCTCTGCGCGGTGGTCGCGCTCGTCTGGGCCAACTCCCCCTGGAGCGCCACCTACGCCGCCGTGTTCGACGCGCCCCTGCGCCTGGAGATCGCCGGCCACGGCGGACCGTTCACCTTCCGCGAGCTGATCAACGACGGCCTGATGACGCTCTTCTTCTTCCTCGTGGGGATGGAGATCAAACGCGAGCTGTCCGCGGGCGAGCTGCGCACCTTCTCCCGCGCGGTGCTGCCGCTCATCGCCGCGCTGGGCGGCATGGTGGTGCCCGCCGCGCTCTACCTCGCCTTCACCCACGGCACGCCCGCGCAAGGGGGATGGGCCATTCCCATGGCCACCGACATCGCGTTCGCCATCGGCTGTCTCACGCTGGTGAAGGCGCGCGTGGGCCACGGGCTGGTGGTGTTCCTCACCGCGCTCGCCATCTTCGACGACATCGGCGGCATCCTCGTCATCGCGCTCTTCTACGGCACGGGCCTGCACGTGGAATGGCTCGCCGTGGGCGCGGGGCTGGTCGCGGTGCTCTGGGGGCTCAACCGCTTCTATGTGCGCAACGGCCTGGCCTACGCCGTCGTGGGCGCGGCGCTCTGGTACGCCATGCACCACGGCGGCATCCACGCGACGCTGTCCGGCGTGATCCTGGGCCTCTGCATCCCCGCGCTCCCCAGCCGCCCTGGGCGCGAGGTGCTGGAGGAGCTGGCGGCGTACGTCCAGGGGCTGGTGTCCCGCCCGGACGACGAGGCCGCGCGCGGCGCGCAGCTGCTCCACATCGAAGAGTCGCTGGAGGACATCGAGCCGCCGCTCAACCGCTTCGTGCACCTGTGGCACGGCTACGTGGCGTACGGAATCGTGCCCCTGTTCGCGCTGGCCAACTCCGGCGTGGACGTGTCCGGCATGTCGCCCGCGGATCTGCTCAAGCCCCTGCCGCTGGGCATCATCGTGGGCCTCTTCGTGGGCAAGCAGGTGGGCATCTTCCTGTTCACCCTCGCGGCGGTGCGGGCGGGCGTGTCCCCGCTGCCCGCGGGCAGTGGCCTTGCCCAGTTGCACGGGGTGTCGGTGGTGGCCGGCATCGGCTTCACGGTGGCCCTCTTCGTGGGCGGGCTGGCCTTCGCCAATCAGCCGTCCCTGCTGGCGGAGGCCAAGCTGGGCATCCTGACAGGCTCACTCCTCTCCGCCGTCGTAGGCTACGTCCTCTTGCGCTACGTGGCCCGTCCGCCCCAGGCTGCCCTCCAGGCCTCGCCATGAACCTCCAGGACCTCAACCGCATCCGGCAGATTGCCCTCATCGCCGCCCGCCACGGCTTCGGCGAGGTGACCGAGCGCGCGGGCGTCTGGCGCCTGCTCGGCGGCCGCAAGGAGAAGGTGGAGGTCTCCGACGAGGCCCGCCGCGAGTCCACCGCGCGCCGCTTCCGCCTCTTCCTCGCGGAGCTGGGCCCCACGTTCATCAAGCTGGGCCAGGTGCTCTCCACCCGCGCGGACCTGCTGCCCGCGGAGTTCGTGGAGGAGCTGGCCACGCTCCAGGACAACGTGGAGGCCATCCCCCTGGAGCAGGTCCACGCGCAGATCCGCGGCGCCCTGGGCAAGGACGTGCAGGAGCTGTTCGCCCAGGTGGATCCGGAGCCGCTCGCCGCCGCGTCCATCGCCCAGGTGCACCGCGCGGTGACGCTGGACGGCGAGGAGGTCGTCATCAAGGTGCAGCGCCCCGGAATCGCCCAGCGCATCGACGCGGACCTGGGCGTGCTGCGCTCGCTGGCGCGCCTGCTGGAGGCCGTGGTGGAGGAGACGGGCATCTACTCGCCCTCCGGCATCGTGGACGAGTTCGACCGGGCCATCCACGAGGAGCTGGACTTCATCAACGAGGCCACCAACATCCGCGCGTTCCTGGAGAACCACAAGGACCGCCCGTACCTCAAGATTCCGCGCGTGCACGCGGCGCTCTCCAGCCGCACCGTGCTCACCATGGAGTTCATCCGCGGGGAGAAGATCAACCCCGCCGCCCTGCCGGAGGCGGACCGCAAGCAGATCGCCCAGCACATCCTGGAGGCCAGCTTCCGCCAGCTCTTCGACGACGGCCTGTTCCACGGCGACCCGCACCCCGGCAACGTGCTGCTCATGGAGGGCAACCGGCTGGCGCTGCTGGACTTCGGCGTGGTGGGCCGGCTCACCCGCCCCATGCAGGAGACGCTGGTGATGCTGTGCCTGGCGGTGGCGCTCAAGGACAGCGACTCCGTGGCGCGCATCCTCTACCGCGTGGGCGTGCCGGACGCGCGCGCCAACCTGATGGGCTTCCGCAACGACATCGACTCCATCCTGGGCCAGCACCTGCCCACCACGCTGGGCCAGGTGGACGCGCGCACGCTCCTGCGCGACCTGTTGGACCTGGCCGTGAAGTACCGCATCCGCATCCCCAAGGAGTACGCGCTCCTGTCGCGCGCCTCCATCTCCACCGAAGGCATGCTGCGCGGGCTCTACCCTGAGCTGAACATCCTGGAGGTCGCGCTGCCGTACGCGAAGGAGCTGATGGCGGGCCGCTATGATCCCTCGCAGCTCCAGGGCGGCCTGATGCGCACGCTCCTGCGCTTCCAGTCCATGGCGCAGGACCTGCCCACGCAGCTGTCGCAGATTTTGTTGGACCTGGAGACGGGCAAGTTCAGCGTCACGGTGCGCGCAGAGCAGTTCGACAAGCTCAACGAGAACCTGCGCAGCGTGGCCGTCATCGCCTTCCTGGGCCTGTGCGCGTGCGGCTTCATCGTGGGCGCGTTCATCGCCTTCGCGCCCCGGCCGCCCATGTACGGGAACGTGCCGGTGCTGGGCATCGTCGGCATCGCGCTGGCGGCGGCCCTCTTCGGCGCGGTGCTCACCTGGTACCTGTTCGGCGGCCGGTTCGGGAAGGTCAGCGTGACCCGCTTCCTCAAGAAGCGAAGGTAGCCGGGGACCTCACCGGCGCTCGGCACGGGGCGGGTGCGACAATGGCCCACCTGGGGAGGAGCAGGCGGGCGCGGGGAGCGCGTGTCACGCGAGCGCGAACGGATCCGTTGAGGGGTGCACAGTCAGGCGTGGCCCGGGTAGTCTGCGGGGCTTGTCGTTCTCCCCTCTTGCCCCCGTGCTCGACTTGTCCGCGAACCCAACCGCCGCCCGTCGTCCGTACCGCGCCCCGCTGGCCACGCTGTTCGCGGCCGCGCTCCTCGCCACCACCGCCGGCTGTGCAGGCGGGCTCGATGACCCCGATCGCTTCACCGGGGGCACCAGCTCCTGCGCCCCCGGCACCACTGGCGCGAGCGTCATCCAGGCGCAGTGCTTGTCGTGTCACTCCACGGACTCCAACGGGTCCGCGGGTGGCGGCCTGGACCTGCAGGCGTCCGGCCTCCCCGGGCGGCTCTACACCACCAACTCGGCGTGCAATACCCAGCCGCTGGCGGACAGCGCCAACCCGTCCCAGTCCTTCTTCCTGAAGAAGCTCACGGCGTCGCCGGGCTGCGGCGCGAGGATGCCGCTGGGCTCGTCGCTGAACGCCGCGGACACCGCGTGCGTCACCGATTGGCTGGTCGCCGGAAAGCCGGGCTCCCCGTGATGACGCGCACCCGATACGCCTCCGCCGCGGCCTTCCTGGGCGCGGCCCTGCTGCTCGCCCCCGCCGCGTACGCCGCGCCGAAGAAGGCGTCCGCGAAGACGGCGCAGTCCGCGAAGAAGAAGAAGGCCCAGCCCGCGGAGGCGCGCCGCGTGGCGGTGCTCGCCTCCGGTCCGCACGCGGACGCCGCGCGCGACGCGCTGGAGGCGGAGCTGGCCCGCCGTCCGGCCCGCTACGAAATCGTCCCCGAGTCCGCGGTGCGCGCCGCCGCTTCGCGCATGGGCCGGGATCCGACGCAGCCCGCCGGCGCCGCCGCCGTGGCGAGCGAGCTGGGCCTGAGCGCGGTGCTGGTGGCGGACACGTCCACCGTGGGCAAGAAGCACCAGGTGCGCGTCACCGTGCGCAACGGCAAGGACGGCAAGGCGCTGGCCTCGCCCGCCGCCGCGAAGCCCGCCACGCCGAAGCTGGTGCCCGTGGCGGTGAAGCGCCAGTGGACGGCGCTGGAGCGCGGCCTGCAGAAGTCCAGCGCGCCGGAGGCCGCCCCGGTGGCGCCTCCGCAGCCGCCCACGCCGGTGGATCCGGAGCCGGCGGTGAAGCCCGCGGCGCCCATCGCGGAGACGCCCGCGCCCGCGAAGACGCCCGCCGCGGAGCCCATCCGCAAGCCGGTGGCCGCGGCTCCCAAGGAGAAGAAGGCCCCGGAGAAGGAAGAGGACTCCCTCTCCACGGAGCAGGAGCGGGCCTCCGCGCCCATCGTGGAGGGCGCGCTGGGAGTGAAGCTGTTGGGCCGGTCGCTGCGCTACAAGGACGACGTGTTCGGCGTGTTGCGGCCGTACACGCTGGGCCCGGACGTGGGCGGCTTCGCGCTGCCGGGCGCGCCCCAGGTCGCGGGTGACGTGACGGTGTATCCGCTCGCGGCCTTCAAGAAGGGCGCGCTGGCGCGGCTGGGCATCACGGGCGCCGTTGATCAGTCCTTCGGGCTGAAGTCCACGGGCTCCACGGGCGCGGTCTCCTACCCCACCACTGCGCGCGAGTGGCAGGCGGGCCTGCGCTACGTCATTCCCTTCGGCGAGGCGCAGCGCCACGGCTTCGAGATCACCGGCACGTACGGGATGAACACGTTCCGCATCGACGCGGTGGATGGCGAGCGGCCGTTGGACCTGCCCAACGTGGAGTACAAGACGGCGGGCCTGGGGCTGGGCGTGCGGGCGGCGCTGTCGGAGAAGTTCGACTTCAACTTCCGGCTCGGCTACCAGCACCCGCTGGATTCCGGCGAGCTGTCCTCGGACGCGTGGTTCCCGCGCATGTCCGCGGGCGCCGTCACGGGCAGCGCGACGCTGGCGTACCGGCTCAACCGCATCCTGGACGTGAGGGTGAAGGCGGACCTGCGCCGCTACTTCTTCAAGTTCAACCCGGAGCCGGGCGACCCGTACGTCGCCGGTGGCGCCGTGGATCAGTACCCCGGCCTGTCGTTCCAGCTGGGCTTCCGCTACTAGCCGTCGCAAAACACCACCGGTCCGTGACCAACCCGGACCGGTGGCTCCGTATGCCTTGGTGAATGCTCAAGGCCCCCGTTCTTCCCGTCCTCCTGATGCACGCGGCCCCGGCCGCTACGGCGGAGCTCTTCTCCGTCGACCTGCGCTCCAGCGCGTGACGTGCTTCGCCCTGAACGAAGCGTCGTCCAGCCCGGGCAAGCGGTGCGTCGCGGCCCCCCCCATCCACCACCCTCAAGGCCTGTCGGCCTGACGCCAGGCTTTGTCAATCCACGCCACCTGAAACACCTCAATCCCAGAATTGGAAAGAAGATGCTCCGAACTCTCTATGCATCACTGCTGTTGGCGCTGGTCTCACTGCCATCCGTGGGAGCGGCCCAGCCGTACACGTCGTCAACCCTGGCCCAGCCGGACGCATATGCATACACAGGGATCATGGGTTCACCTGGCGCGACCATGCACGCCGGACAGCTGCATGTTTTTTACGGAATGAACGAAATCTTCCGGGATTCGTGGAGCGGCGAATACTCATCCAGAGCTCACACGTACTTCACCGTCACCGGAAGCGGGGGGACATCAACGTCCAGCATTGGGAGTTACAGGCAGTCCTGGACTGCGCTGGATGAAGGCAACGCAGTGAGCCAGTTCTTCATTCGAAACACCGGCCTCGTGGGATTCAACTATGACGTATTGTCCCGCTACCGGAAGGTGGATGGTTCGCAGAATTGGGTCCTCTCGACGATCGACGGCGGCATCGAGGGCGATGTTGTCAGTGGCGGTGCCTTGACCCACATGTCCAATGCAATCAAGGCCGTCATGTACGCCGGCCAACCCCATGTTTTCTATGTTGGGCGCTCCTGCGGGTGTATGCGCCATGCTTGGTGGGATCCCAGCGCCAATCGCTGGAACTACGAAATCCTGGATGGCGAAGGTGGAGCGGATGGCCGGATCTCCACTGAGCTTTCGACTGACTTCTCCGCCATTGATGCGGTTGTCGCTGGAAATCAAATCCATCTGGTCTACATCGACTCAACAAACAGCAAGGTAAGGCACGCCTTCTATACCGGCGCAGGGTGGCTGTTCGAAACCATTCCCAGCTCGCGTCAGTACGGCCAGTCCGTCTCCGTAACGATGTATGGCGGAGATCCCCTCATCGTCGCTGACGACACGACGCTTCACGACCTTGTATCCATCCGCCCCAATAGCATCGGAGGGTGGATCGAGACTGTCTTGGATGGGGATGGCGCGTGGCACGGGCTCTATTTGGAGAACAAGGCAACCGACAGCGCCGTGGGTCGGGCACGAGCCATGACCTATGGTGGCAAGCTCCACGTCTTCTACATCAGCGTCGGCAAGGCGAAACACATGGAGACAGACTTCAGCACCTTCCGCTATCTGGAACTCCCGTCTTCAGTCACAGGTGGGGCGTCCGCGACCTTGCCCGTGCCCTACGTGGATGCCGCGGGCAAGCTCAACTCCGTCTATGCGAACGGCCCACTCCTGTTCAATGTGCGGTTGGACTAGAGCGTGTCCGCAAACTAGAGCCAGAGGCGGATGGAGGCGATGAGGGCCATCGCCAGGGAGTTGGCGGCGCGCTTCTCGTAGCGTGTCGCCACGCGCCGGCTCTGCTTCAAGCGATTGAAGAAACACTCCACGCGGCAGCGCTTGCAGTAGGCCGCGTGGCGGAAGGCGCGGAGGGTCTGAGCGAGTGGGGGCGAGGTGTCCACGAAGACGAAGGGCGCGAACATGAAGGCCCGCGCCATCGCGGACGCGGCGCCCCCCCAAGCGCTGAAGGCCTTCAGCCGCGCTCCGGGGCGTGGCGGCGCAGCCAGTCCCTCACCGTGGGCCAGAGCGTGGTGGCGTGGTGCTCGAGGAAGAAGCCCAGGTGGCAGATGCCCTGGCCGAGACTGTCCGCGGGGGAGAACTGCCGGCGCTCCACGGTGCAGCCGGTGAGGTGCTCACAGACCAGGTCGATGGCTTCGGGTGGCCCCCAGGGATCGTCGTCCAGGCCGATGGCCAGCACCGGCATGCGCAGCCGGCGGAAGCGGGCCGCGGCGTCCACGCTGGGATCGTCGAAGTAGAAGCGGGGCAGCGACGCCCAGCGGCTCCACTCCAGCGACGCCTGGGCGGGTACGTCCTCCCCCAGCCCCAGCCGCGCATAGGGCATGTAGCCCAGGAACCGTGCGCACAGCGGCCCGATGAACTTGAGGTACAGCGCGACCAGCATCCGCTCCCGAATGGACGGGATGAACCGCAGGCTCCCGGCCTGGGACGCCACCATCACCGCCGCGGTGAGCTGCTGGCTGCTCGCGCTCAGTCCAATGGCGTGGCCGCCGAAGCTGTGTCCCACGGCCAGCACCGGCAGCCCCGGGTATTGCTCCGCCGCCCAGCGGGTCACCGCGTCCACGTCCTGGTCGGCCCAGGTGAGGAACCCGGCACGCGTCCGCTTCGCCACGCCTGACGGGTGCACGCCCCGGTAGTTGTAGGTCACCACCGCGAAGCCGTCGTCCGTCAGCCGCTCGGCGAACGCGAAATACATGCTCGCGGGCATGGCCGTGGCGGGATGCACCAGCACCACACCCCGGACAGGACCCTCCGGGCTGTGCAGCGTGGCTTGCAACTCGAAGCCATCGGCGCAGGAGATGCGATGCGGAGTCGAGCGTGCCATGGCCTCCGTGAGCGGCTTCGCAAGAGAACCTATCGGCTAGCATGTGAATCCAGGCCGGGCAAGACCGCGCCCCGCGGCCGGTGCGGAAGGGCCGCGCGGGTGACACACTGCCCTCCCCTTCCAGGAGGCAGCCCATGTCCCAGCGTCGAGCGTCGTGCGTCTGCGGTCAGCTCCGCGTGGAGTTGAAGGGAGACCCCATCCGGGTCTCCATGTGTCACTGCTTCGCCTGTCAGCAGCGCACCGGCAGCGTGTACGGCGTGCAGGCCCGCTTCCGGCGCGAAGACATCACCGCCATCGAGGGCCGCTCCCAGACGTTCATCCGCAAGGGCGACGAGAGCGGCATCCCCACCACCTTCCACTTCTGTCCGGAGTGCGGCTCGACGGTCTACTACGTGAGCTCGCAGCAGCCGGAGCTCATGGCGATCGCCGTGGGAGCCTTCTCGGATCCGTCCTTCCCGGCCCCCGTCTTCTCCGTCTACGAAGAGCGGAGCCACGCCTGGGCCGTGCCTCGGGGCATCCCCATGGAGCACATGGACTGAGCGCCGTTCACTTCACCGGAGGCCGTGCCTCCAGCAGGCCCCGCACGAACGCCGCGACGGGGCCAGCCAGCTCCGAGAGCCGGTCGACGCGGTCCTCCTCCACGGCCTCCAGGATGAGCTCGTTGATGCCGCCCACGAGCGCCATGGCGATCGCCGGGGACAGCGACTCCCCGGTGCCCGCCGCGTCGAACTCCCGCCGCATCAGCTCCGCGAAGCTGCGCATCACCTGGCGGCGCAGCTCGAAGCCCTTCGGGCCGATATGTAATATCTCCACGAGGAGCGTCCGCACGAGCCCCGGCCGGCTCTGGAGGCTGGAGAGGTACACGGCCGCGCCGATGCTGGCCCGCATCTCCCCCGGAGGCGCGTGCTGGATGGCCGCCTGGATCTCCGCCAGCAGCCGGGCGCTCTGCGCCGCGTAGAGCGCCAGCAAGCATGCGTCCTTGTCCTCGAAGTGCTCGTAGAACGTGCGCTTCGACACGCGCGCGTGCCGCACGATGTCCGCGATGGTCAGCCGGGCGTAGCCCACCTCGATGATGGCCTGCGCCAGGCCCGCGACGAGCCGCTCCCGGGGGGCTTCGCCTGAGGGGTCGGACGGGGACATCATGCGGCTCCCGGGGCTGGTACTTGACGGTACCAGACGTCACTGCTACCTCTGTTCAACAGACGCATAGGCTGGGTACCTTCCTGTACCACGAGGAGTCGCGTGATGCCCCTGTCCTCCGCCGAGCCGTCCTCGCACGTCGATGTGTTGATCATCGGCGCGGGCCTGTCGGGCATCGGCGCCGCGTACCACCTGCAGACGCGCTGCCCCACCCTGAGCTACGCCATCCTGGAGGGGCGCGGGGCCATGGGCGGCACGTGGGATTTGTTCCGCTACCCGGGCATCCGCTCGGACTCGGACATGTACACGCTGGGCTACCGGTTCCGGCCGTGGCTGGGGGGCAAGGCCATCGCGGATGGGCCCTCCATCAAGGCGTACATCGAAGAGACGGCGGCGGAGTACGGCATCGACCAGCGGATCCGCTACCACCACCGCGTGACGCGCGCCGAGTGGTCCTCCGTGGACGCGCGCTGGACCGTGGACGTGGAGGTGGGCCCCGACCGCGCGCCCGTCCGCATGACGTGCGGCTTCCTCTACGCCTGCACCGGCTACTACGACTACGCGAGCGGCTACACGCCCACGTGGCCCGGCACCGAGCGCTTCCAGGGCCGCGTCGTGCACCCGCAGCAGTGGCCCGAGGACCTGGACTACGGCGGCAAGCGCGTGGTCGTCATCGGCAGTGGCGCGACGGCGGTGACGCTGGTCCCCGCGATGGCCGACCGCGCCGCGCACGTCACGATGTTGCAGCGCTCGCCCACGTACATCGCGGATCAACCGGCCGAGGACGGCGTCGCCCGGGCGTTGAGGTACGTCCTCCCCCGGCGCGCGGCCTACGCGGTCGCGCGCTGGAAGAACGTCCTGCGCGGCATGCTCCTCTACGGCCTCGCGCGCAGCCGGCCGGGACTGTTCAAGTGGCTCTTGCGACTGGGCGTGCGGCGCGCGCTCGGCAAGACGTATGACGTCGATACGCACTTCGCGCCCCGCTACAACCCCTGGGACGAACGGCTGTGCGTCGCCCCCGACGGCGACCTCTTCCACGCCATCCGCGAGGGGCGCGCCTCCATGGTGACGGACCACATCGAGTCCTTCACCGAGACAGGCCTCCAGCTGCGCTCGGGCGCGCACGTGGACGCGGACATCATCGTCACCGCCACGGGGCTGAACGTGAAGATCCTCAGCGGCCTGTCGCTGTCCGTGGACGGCGAGCCCGTCCAGCTGGCACGGACGCTCGCGTACAAGGGAATGATGTTCAGCGACGTGCCCAACCTCGTCGCGGCCTTCGGGTACACCAACGCGTCGTGGACCCTGAAGTGCGACCTGGTGGCCGAGTACACCTGCCGCCTGCTCAACCACATGAAGCAGCACGGCTACACACAATGCGTGCCCCGCGTGACGGGCCCGTCCATGACGCCGGAGCCCGTGCTCGACTTCCGCTCCGGCTACGTGCAGCGCGCGCTGGACGCCCTGCCCCACCAGGGCACGCGCGCCCCGTGGCGCCTGTACCAGAACTACGTCCGCGACCTGGTGATGATGCGCTACGGCCGCGTGGACGACGAAGCCATGGAGTTCAAGCGCTCCGGGAGCGCCGCCTCGGGACAGGCGCTGCTTCCGGAGGTGAGCACCCATTCCAACGCGGAGGTGGTCCGTGGCTGAGCGCATGCGGCTTCAAGGCAGGACGGCGGTCGTCACGGGCGCGGCGAGCGGCATCGGCCGCGCCATCGCGGTCTGCCTGGCGCGCAAGGGCTGCAACCTCGCGCTCGCGGACGTGAACGAGGCGGGGCTCGCGGAGACGGAAGAACTCGCGCGAGCGCCGGACCTGCGCATCAGCCGCCACCGGCTGGACGTGTCCGACAAGGAGGCCGTTGAGGCCTTCCCGGCGAAGGTGACGGCGGAGCATCCCGGGGTCGACCTGCTCTTCAACAACGCGGGTGTCGCGCTCGGAGGCTCCTTCGAGCAGGTGAGCGGCGACGACTTCGAGTGGCTGTTCGGCATCAATTTCTGGGGCGTGGTGCGCCTGAGCCGCGCCTTCCTTCCCCTGCTGCGCCAGAGTGACGATGCGCGGCTGGTGAACCTCTCCAGCGTCTTCGGCCTGGTGGCCCCGCCGGGACAGGTGGCGTACGCGGCGAGCAAGTTCGCCGTCCGCGGTTTCTCCGAGGGCCTGCGCCACGAGCTGGAGGGCACCACCGTGGGCGTCACCGTGGTGCACCCGGGCGGCGTCGCGACGTCCATCGCCGCGAGCGCCCGGGTCCCCTCCGGAGCGACGGCCGAGGAGGTCACCCGCCGGCGCAAGTCGTTCCAGAAGATGCTGCGGCTCCCGGCGGAGGCCGCGGGCGACATCATCGTCCGAGGCGTCGAAGCGCGCGAGCAGCGCATCCTCGTGGGCAAGGACGCCGTGGCGCTGGCGATGCTCGCCCGCGTCTTCCCCGTGTCGTACTGGAAGCTGCTCGCCTCGCGCCTGCGGGCCTGAAACCTGTCCGACTGTCAGACAGGTCTGCGGAACAGGTCGCCCAGGTCGGCGGGCAGCTGCGACGTCACGGCGGCGACCTCTTCCTCGGGGATGCGGTCGCGCACGGCGGTGAACACCGCGGTGACGACGCGGAAGGCCTGGTCGGGCTTGATGTTCAGGTGGTCCGCCACGTCGGTGATGAACTCATCACGGCCAATGCGCTTGGCGCGTGAAGGTCCCCGGTGCACCGAGCAGGCCCCCAGGATGGCGCCGATGCCGCCGGGCAGCGCGCGGTAGAGCTTCACGTCCTCGCCATCCGACAGCCGCCGGGCGAGCGAGCAGAACACCGCGCTCGCCGCCTCCCGGGCCTCCAGGCCCTGGCTGTGCATGACGGCGTCCCCCTGGATTTCGTCCAGGAAGGGCTGGAGATCGAGCGACTCGTCGCGCCCCTTGACGGGCACGGCGTGGGTGTCGGGAGGAACAGGCGTGGCCATGGCAGCGTCTCCGAAGGTTCAGGGCCCCCAAGGCGGGGCCGTGTTCCGAAGACGCTGCGCATGTGCCAGGGCGCGGGCATCGTCCACCAGCGCCAGGGGCGCGCGGGCAGTCAGGCCGCCGCTGAGACAGTTCCTCAGCGGGGCCGGGTGACGAGCTCCTTCCGTCCAATGGGACTGATGCCCCGCGCCAGCAGCTTCCGGGCCGCGAGCACGGACACGCAGTCATCCGTGCTGTGGATGTCGCCATAGAACGTCAGCAGCGTGGCGGGCTCCACCACGCGCATGTCGCCCACCTGGACGGACAGGACATCGCGGACGAACACGTCCAGGATGACCTTCGCCCCCTCCAGGTACTTCGCGTACCGGTAGAAGTTCGTGGACGTCGCATCAAACCGCGTCCAGATGCGCGCGAAGCCCCGGGCGGTCAGCACCTGGATCAGCTCCGCGAAGCGCTCCGGCGCGACGAAGAGGTCCACGTCCTTGTGGTCGTGATCGATCTTCAGCTCTTCGTGCGGCGGGGCCATGAAGTGCCAGGCCCAGCCGCCGGAGAGCGTGACGAACGGGGCCAGGGCCCGCAGCTCCACCTCCGAGATGCGAAGGCGTTCCGCGTTCCAGGCCTCCTGTGCCCGCTGTGGATTGCGTGGGTCTCCCATGGCGTCCTCCCGAGTGGCGCGGAAGGACGCGATGTCTCCAGGAACCTGACCAGCACCCTACCCGTGCGGCACCGGCCGGGGCTCCTCGTGGGCGGCGGGCGAGTCGTCCCCGCCCTTCCCCTTGCTCAGCCGGTTGCCCAACCGCGTCTTGATGCGGTCCGCGACGACGTAGAACGCGGGCACCACGAGCAGGCTGAGCACGGTGGACACGGACAGGCCGCCCAGCACCGCGATGGACATGGGGGCGCGCGTCTCGCTGCCCGCGCCCAGCGCCAGCGCCGCAGGCACCGCGGACATCATCGTCGCGGTGGACGTCATCAGGATGGGCCGCAGGCGCACCGGGCCCGCGCGCAGCATGGCCTGCATCGCGTCCGCGCCCAGCTCGCGCTGCTGGAGCGCGTAGTCCACCAGGATGATGGAGTTCTTCTTCACGATGCCCATGAGCAGCAGCAGGCCGATCATGCTGAAGATGTTCAGCGTGTTCCCCGTGATGAGCAGCGCGAACGACGCGCCCGCCACCGACAGGGGCAGGATCGTGAGCACCGTCACCGGGTGCAGGAACGAATTGAACTGCGCGCCCAGCACCATGTACGCGACGGCGATGCCCATGAAGAGCGCGAAGATGAGGCTGCTCATCGAGTCGCGGAACGCCACGCTCGCGCCGCCCGCCACCACGCGGATGCCGCCGGGCAGATCCTTGCCCAGGGACTCCACCGTGGCCAGCGCCTCCTCCTGATTCGACCCCGGCGCCACGTTGGCGAAGAGGCTGATGGCGCGCTCACGGTCGCGCCGGGTGATGGCCTGCAACGCGGGCAGCTCCTCCTGCGTCACCAGCGACGACAGCGGCACCAGCGCGTTGTTCGACGTCCGGACCTTCAGCAGCGACAGGTCCTCTGGCCGCGAGCGCTGGCTCGCCAACAGCCGCATGCGCACGTCGATGCGCCGCCCGCCGCTGCTGTACTTGCCCACGCGCACGCCGCCCACCAGCGCGTTCACCGTGGACGCCACCGCCTGGATGGGCACGCCCAGGTCCGCCGCGCGAGCGCGGTCCGGGGTGATGCGCAGCTCCGGCTGGCCCAGCTGGTAGTCCGTGTCCAGGTCCACCACCTTGCCGGACGACTGGAGCTGCTCACGCAGGGACTGGCTCGCCTCCACCAGCTTGTCCCAGTCCGACCCACGCACGCTGAACTCCACCGGGAAGCCGCGCTGCGCGGTGAAGCCCGCCTGGGACAGGTCCTGCACCACCGCGCGCAGGCCCGGGTAGCTGTTCAGCTCCTTGCGCAGCACCTGCGCGAACTCCGCCTGCGACATGCGCTGATCCGTCGGCACCAGCGTCAGGTTCATGTTGCCGGAGTTCACGGCGGACCCGCTGCCGCCGCCACCCACCACCACGAACACGCGCGTCACCTCCGGACGGCTGGCGACGAACTCCTCCGCGCGTTTGAAGAGGCGGTTGGTCTCCTGCAGGCTGCTGCCCACCGCCGTCTGCAGGCGCACGGACATGCGGCCCTGGTCCTGCGACGGCACGAACTCGCCCGGCAGCGCCTTGAACGCGAACGCGCTCAGGAACAGCATGGCCACCGCCACCAGCAGCACGCGCCAGGGCCGCACCAGCCCCCAGCCCAGCGCCCGCGCGTACAGCGCCTCCAGCTTGGAGAAGGCCTTGTCCACCACCACGCCAATGCGGCTGCGGTGCTCGCGCGACGTCTTGAGCAGCTGCGCGCAGCGCGCGGGCGCCAGGGTGATGGCCTCCACGTAGGACAGGAGCACCGCCACGCACAGCGTGACGCCGAACTGGAGGAAGAACCGGCCGATGATGCCCTTCATGAAGACGACGGGCAGGAAGATGGCCACCACCGCCAGCGTCGCAGCCAGGGCCGCGAAGGTGATCTCCGCCGTGCCTTCACGCGCGGCGCGCACCCGGTCCTTCCCCTCCTCCGCGTGCCGGAAGATGTTCTCCAGCACCATGATGGCGTCATCCACCACGATGCCCACGGCCAGGGCCAATCCCAGCAACGTGAAGGTGTTGAGCGTGAAGCCCAGGAAGTAGATGACCGCCACCGTCCCCAACAGCGACATGGGAATGGCGAGCACGACGTTGAGCGTGCTGGAGAGCGACCCCAGGAACACCCAGCACACGAACGCGGTGAGGATACACGCGAGCAGCAGCTCGAATTCAATCTCGTGCACGCTCTCCTCGATGAACTGCGTCGAGTCGAAGTTGATGCTCGCGCTCATGCCCTCCGGCAGCTCCTTCTGGAGCTGCGCCAGCTGCTCGCGCACCGCCTGGGCCACCGCCACCGCGTTCGCGCCGCGCTGCTTCTTGATGCCCATGGCCTGGGCGGGCTCGCCGTTCACGCGCGCCAGGCGGCGCTCGTCCTCGAAGCCGTCCTCCACGATGGCCACGTCGTGCAGATACACCGTGCGCCCGTTCTCCTCGCGCACCGCCACGTTCGCCAGGGTCTCCAGGTCCAGCGCCTCGCCCATGAAGCGCACGTTGACCTCGCGCCCTTGAGTCTCGATGCGGCCGGCGGGCAGCTCCACGTGCTCGCGCTGGAGCGCGGCGATGACGTCCGTCACGGTGAGCGCGTGCGCGTCCAGCTTCTGCGCGTCCACCCAGATGCGCACGTTGCGCTCCAGGAGGCCGCCCAGGATGACCTCGCCCACGCCGGGCACCGTCTGCAGGCGCTCCTTCACGCGGTAGCGCGCGAAGTCGCTCACCACCTGCTGGGAGAAGGGCCCGGCCACGCCCAGCCACATGATGGGCTGGTCCTCCGGGTTGGACTTGGAGACGACGGGCGGATCGATGTCCAGCGGCAGCCGGCGCTGGGCCTGGCTCACCTTGGTCTGCACGTCCTGCAGCGCCAGGTCCACGTTGCGCGACAGGTCCAGCTCCACCGTGATGTTGGCGCTGCCCTGGCGCGCGGAGGACGTGATGCTCTTGACGCCCTCCACCTGCGTCACGGCCTCCTCGATGAACTCGACGACGTCCGACTCCACCGCCTCCGGGTTGGCGCCCTCCCACGACACGGAGATGTTGATGGTGGGGAAGTCGACGTCCGGGAACTGGCTGATGCCGATGCGCTGGGCCGCCACCAGTCCGAAGATGATGGTCGCCGCCATGATCATCCAGGCGAACACCGGCTTCTTGATGCAGACGTCGGTGATGCTCATGGCCGGCCCTCAGCGCCCGCGTTCGGTTTGGTGTCGCCGCGGGCCTCTGCCGGGGGCTGCTCACCGCCCACCTTCGGCTTCGGGCGCTCCTGCTCCACGCGCACGGCCACGCCGTCGCGCAGGGCCTCCGCGCCGCGCACCACCAGCGTCTCACCGGGCTTGAGGCCTTCCTTCACCTCCACCCGGCCGTCCGGCGTGCGCAGGCCCAGCTCCAGGATGCGCTCGCGCGCCTTGTTGTCCGTCACCACGAACGCCAGGAAGCCGCGCTCGCTGGGGCGGATGGCCGTCTGCGGAATCACCGGGCTGTCCCCGCGCGACTCCACCGGCACGCTCACCGTGGCGAAGGCGCCCGGGCGCAGCTTCTGCGCGGCCTCGCCCGTCACCTCCGCGGTCACCGCCACCATGCGGCTCTGCGCGTCCGCGCTCGCGGACACGTAGGTGATCTTCGCCTCGTACGCCCCGCCATCCGAGCGCACCGTGAAGCGCGCGGGCATCCCCGGGGTGATCCGCGTCACGTCCGCCGCGGGCACGTTGAAGCGCAGGAGCAGCGGCTCGCGGCGAAGCAGCGTGGCCAGCACCACGCCCGGCTGCACGTACTGGCCCGTCTGCACGGTGCGCGTCTGGAGGATGCCGTCCATGGGCGCGCGCACGTAGGCGTCGCGCTGGTTGAGCTGCGCCTGATCCAACGCCGCCTTCGCGGCCGCCACGTCCGCCTGGGCGGTGGCGGCGCGGGCCTGGTACGTCTCCAGCTGTTCTGCGGGCAGGAGGCCCGGGCTCTGCGCGTTGACCTCCGCGCGGCGCTGGGCGCCGGCCTTGGCCTCCACCAGCGAGGCCTGGGCCTTCTGCAGCGCGGCCTCCGCGGCGCGCACGGCGATGGCGTAGCGCGCGGGTTCGATCTCCGCGAGCGTGTCGCCCTTCTTCACCGTCTGGCCTTCCGCGAAGGACACCCGCTCCAGGGCACCGGGGACGCGCGCGGTGATCTGCACGCTCTCGAAGGCCTCCACCGCGCCCACGGCGCTGACCGCGTACTCCACGTCGCGCGCCTCCACGGGCGCGACCTCCACGGGGAACTGGGTGGGGCCCCGGCCCGCGCCCTTGCCGCCTTGCGCGGGCGCGTCCTTCTTGCAGCCAGGGGCCAGGGCCAGCACGGCCAGCGACAGGGCCAGCACTCCAGTGCGTTGCATTGCCTTCACGGTTCCTTCCCCAGTGGATTCAGTCCGACAGCGGCCCGCAGGCCCAACAGCGCCACGCCCAGCCCATAGCGGTTCTGGGCGAGCGCCACCTCCGCCTCGAAGAGGCTGAGCGACGCGTCCGCCAGGGTGAGCGCGGTGGACAGGCCCTGGCGGTAGAGGATGCCTGTTTCCGCGGCGTTCTTCCGCGCCGCCTTCGCCGCCTGCTCGCTCTGCGCGAGCGCGGCCCGCGCCGTCTCCAGATTCACCCTCGCCTGCTCGATGTCCACCGGCACGCGGCGCGTCGCGGCCTGGGTGTTCAGCTCCGCGACGTTGGCGATGGCCACGCGCTCGTCGCGCTCCGCGTAGCGGGTGCCGCCGTCGAAGAGCGTCCAGGTGAGGTCCAGGGCGAGGAAGCCATCACCGACGTTGCCGTTGAGGCCCGCCTCGTTGGTGAGGCGGTACTGCGCGCTCGCGCCCAGGGACGGCAGCAGTCGCGCCAGGGGCTCCTTCGCGCTCTCCCGCAGCGAGCGCACGCGCAGGCGCGCGGAGAGGATGTCCGGCCGCCGGTCCGTGGCCCCCTGCGTGAGCAAATCCAAAGGCGGCGTGGGCCGCACTGCGTCCGCGAGCAGCGGCTCCGGCGGCGTGAGCTCCCCCTGCACGGGCTCCACGAGCAGGTAGCCCAGCTCCAGGCGGCTCGTCTCCGCGGTGCCCAGGGCGGCGGCGAGATTGGATTCAGCGGTGGCCAGCTCCAGCTCCGCGCGGGTGACGTCGTTGGTGCTGGCGAGCCCAGAGCTGGCGCGGGCCTGCGCGTCCGCCAGGCTCTGCTTCGCGTAGGCCAGGCGCTGCTCGGCGGCCTGGTACACCTGCTGGTTGGCCAGGGTGACGAGGAAGGCGTTGGCGGCGCTGAAGGCCACCTGGCGGCGCGTCTCCACGGCGTCCAGCTTGGAGGCTTCACTCTCCAGCTTCGCGGCCTTGTAGAGCGGGAAGCCGCGCGCGTCGAAGAGGGCGACCCGGCCGGAGAAGACCGCGCCCAGGGCGTTGTACTTCTGGAGCACGACGGTCTGTCCGCCGACCTCGCGCGTGGACTCACGCAGGCGCCGCGTGTAGGTGCCAGCGGCCGTAATGGTGGGCAGGAAGAAGGCGCGGGCGCGGGCGACGCGGGCCTGGGCGGCCTCGGCCGTCTGCCCCGCGGCGAGCACGGCCTCGTTCTTCTGCGAGGCGAGCTCCACGGCGCGCTCCAGCGTCAGCGGCGCGGCACCGGCGTCCGGCTTCGGCGGCTTGGGGAAGGCGCTGGCGGGAGCCTCGGTGGCGGGCGCCGGAGGCGTCTGGGCGGAGGCGTCCGGGGCCAGCGCGCAGAGGCAGGCACCCAGGGGCGCGGCGAAGAGGGCACGGCGGACGGTGGGCATAAGGCGTGCGGTGGAACGGGCCAATGTTGAAAGGTCAGCGGCCCCTATACACGGAAGCCGTCATCTGGGGGGTGATGAGCGGAGCGTGTCTGGACGATGCCTCGCGCAGCGGACTAAGGGTCGGGGAAGAAGGCTCTCGGGTTGAATTGCCGACGGGTGGCGACATCGCCCTACTCCGGGTGTGGGCGCGCCCCAGAATGCGTGCCCCATGCGTTTATTCCTGGTTGCTGTGCTCGCGAGCACCCTCGCGGGGTGCCCCAAGGGCGATGAGCTCAAGTCCGCCGCCCTGAGCGTGAAGCTTCATTACGAAGGATTTCGGCCGGGGTGCGTGACGCTGACGGTCACGGATCAGGAAGAGGTTTCCCGGCAGGTCACGACGAACGTGAACGTGTCCGCCGGTGCGCCTCCGGGCACGCTGTCCGTGGCGGTGTTCCGGCAGGCCGGCTGGAGCAACGACGTGAAGCTCCTGGCCCAAGCGCACGAGCAGTCCTGCGAGGGCGCCCGGGTGGCGACCGCTGAGGCCACCGCGAGCCTCGCGAAGGACGGCATCACGCCGGTGGAATTGTCACTGGGCGCGATGGACGCGGACGGCGACGGCTTCGTGCGCAGGGAGGACCAGGGCACGGACTGCGACGACCGCGATGCGGACCGCAAGGGCCCCACGCCCTGGTACGACGACGCGGACGGCGACAACTACGGCAACCGCCTGTTGCCCCCACGGGTGACGGCCTGCGAGGGCCCCGCGTTGACCGCGTCCCGGACCGGGGACTGCGACGATCGCGACGCGAGCGTCCACCCGGATCAGGCGGAGTTCCGCTGCGACGGCCGGGACGACAACTGCGATGACGTGAAGGACGAGTCGTTCGACGTGGGCGGGAACTGCTTCAACGACTCCCAGTGCCCCGGCGCGAACGTCTGCGGCAATGGAGGCGTCGTCTGCAACAGCACCGTCACGCCCACCCCCTGGTACGTGGACGAGGACGGCGACGGGAAAGCGGGCACGGTCGAGGGCCGGACGTGCGGACCGATTCCCGCGGGCACGAGCACGGTGTCCACCGACTGTGACGAAAGCACCGTCTATGTGGCGAACGGGCTTCCGGAGGTCTGCGACCGGCTGGACAACAACTGCGCGGGCGGCGTGGACGAGGGCGCCACCTGCGCCACGCTCACCTGGCGTGAGAACCAGCAGGTCGATGGGGATGTCCCCTGGAACGCCATCACCCTGCATGGGACCCAGGGGGCCTGGTTCGCGAGCAAGAACAAGCTTGCCTACGCCACCTCCACCACCCTGACGTCCTTCAAGTGTGGTGGGGATTGGAAGGCGGCGTGGACCAGCAGCACCGGGCGGGTGTTCCTGGCGGGCGCGAATGGAGAGCTCACCACCCGCACGCCAGCAGACCCGACCGGCACCGATTGCGTGCCCGTGGTCGCGGCCGGAAACACCAGCATGCTCAATGGGATTGTCGGGCTGGAACAGCCAGGCAGCGAGCCCGTCCTCTACGCCGTGGCGAGCAACGGAAACATCGTGCGTTGGCGCAGGCCGGATGCGCCCACGGTCGTGACCCAGGTCCCGGCCAACCTGCGAGCCATTGATGGCCTGGGGACACCTGACACGCTCATGGCCGTGGGCTTTGTCACCGTTGGAAGCCAGTCGACGATCCGGGTCTTCCGCTCCAATTCAGATGGAAGCGCCTGGCGGGAGGATTCGTTCAACCCTCCCATCGCGGGCTCTCTGCGCGGAGTGGACGTCGTGAACAGCCGCCTTGCATTCGTGGCGGGAGATGATGGGCTGGTGCTCCAGGGATATCGCGGGGCGTGGAGCCCCTTGCCCCAGGCCAGCTACCTGGGAACCCGACTCAACGCCCTGGACGTTCAGGGCCTGGCGCAGGGCAAGGTCTACGTGGCCGCCGGGCAGGGAGGCGTCTTCTTCTTCGATGGAAGCACCTGGCTCTCCGCCCACCCAGGCACGAACGCGCTCCGGTCCCTGGATTCGACATCCCCCACGAACATCGGAGTCGTGGGCGACCATGGAACCGTCATCTACTGGCGGCCCTGAAGAGGAGCCATCTCCCGCTGCCATGGACCTGCGCGCCGAAGCCCTGACCCTCCGCTATGGCACCCGGACCGTGCTGGAGCCCACGGACTGCCACGTCCCGCCCGGCACGCAGGCGCTGGTGCTGGGGCGTTCGGGCTCGGGCAAGACGACGCTCCTGAAGGCCTTCGCGGGCCTCCTGCGCCCCTCCTCCGGACGGGTGACCTGGGACGGTCAGGACGTCGCCGGGCTCTCGGCGCCGGAGCGGCGCGCGCAGCAGGCGTCGTTCGGTTTCGTGTTCCAGACGGACGCGCTCTTCGACTCGCTGACGGTGCGGCAGAACGTGATGCAGCCGCTGCTGCGCCGTCGAGTGCCGGAAGCGGAGGCCCGTGAGCGGACGGACGCGGTGCTGCGCTCGGTGGGGCTGGCGGACGCGGCGGACACGCTGCCGGAGCGGCTGTCCGGCGGCATGAAGAAGCGCGCGGGGCTCGCGAGGGCCATCGCGGCGAGGCCGGCGGTGCTGCTGGCGGATGATCCGTTCGCGGGCCTGGATCCCGGCACGGCGCGTCAGGTGGCCAGGGTGCTCCTGGAGGTCGCGGGCCAGGGAACGCTGCTGGTGGCGGCGCCGGAAGCGCCGGTGGACCTTCCCCTGCCCCGCTGGTTGTACCTGCGAAGCGGCAGACTGGTGCACGATGGGGCCCCGGCGCCGCAGCTCGAAAGCGCGCCGGACGAGGCCCTCGCATGACTCCGCGGTTCCAGCACCCGTGAGCACCACCGCCCTGGCCTGGCTGGGACGCTCGGCGATGCAGGCGGTGGGCGGCGTGGGAGCGCTGGCCCTGGTCGCGGGCCGCACGGCCTGGGGCCTGCGCAGGTTGGAGCGGCGCGAGCTGGCGCGAGGGCTGGTGCAGTTCGGCTACGGGTCGCTGCCCCTGGCGCTGGCGACGGCGGCGCTGGCGGGCGTCATCGTGGTGGTGCAGGCGGCGCTCTACATCCAGCGCTTCGGAGCGAGGGCCTTCCTGGGATGGGCCGCGGGCTACGGAGTGCTGTGGGAGTTTGGCCCGCTGCTGCTCGGGCTGATCATGTCGGCGCGGATCGGCGCGAGGAACGCGGCGGAGCTGGCCACGCTGAAGGTGGGCGGACAGATTGAAGGCCTGCGAGGCATTGGCCTGGATCCGTTCGCGCTGCTGGTGGCGCCCCGGGTGGTGGCGATGGAGCTGAGCATGCTGGGGCTGAGCACGTTCACGTTCCTGGTGTCCATCCTCTGCGAGGCGGTGGCGGCGAAGCTCACGTTGGACCTGCCGGTGCGGGTGTTCTTCGGGACGTTCGCGCAGATGCTGAGCCCGTCCGACCTCCTGGGGGGCGTGGTGAAGACGGGAGCGTTCGGGCTGGCCATCTCGCTGGTGTCCACGGCGGTGGGGCTCCGGGCCAAGGGAGGCGCCCGCGCCGTGGGAGAGGCCGCGGCGAGCGCGGTGGTGCTGGGCTGCGCGGCCATCTTCCTCTTGGACTTCCTGCTGACAACGCTGCTGTCCAGGTGGCTGTCATGAAGCGGGTCCTGCTCTTCTTCGGGGCGCCAGGGGTGATGCTGGCGCGCACGGTGCGGGCGGGAGCGCGGGAGGGAATCCCGTGGCGTGAGACCCTGGCGCAGGTGCACGAGCTGGGCGGGCGCAGCGTGTTGCTGGTGATGTCCGGCATGGCCTTCTTCGGCGCGGTGCTGGTGATGATCGCCAACGCGCAGGCGAAGAAGCTGATCGGCAACGTGGCGGTGCTGGGCCCGGCCTACTTCGAGATGCTGGTGCGCGAACTGGGCCCCGCGGTGTCGGCGCTGCTGACGGCGTCGCGAGCAGGCGCGAGCCACTCCGCGGAGCTGGCCACGATGAGCGTGAACGAGCAGGTGGAGGCGCTGGAGATGTCCGCGGGGGATCCCTACGCGGACCTCGTGGCGCCCCGGGTGGTGGCGGGGTTGGTCGGTGTGCCGCTCCTGAGCGTGCTGGGGACCCTCGCGGCGACGGCGTCAGCGGTGCTGGTGGCGAGCGTGGCGTTGAACATCGACGGCCGGGCCTTCATGGACGCGAGGTACGTGGATGGGTGGGACGTGCTGGTCGGAGGGCTGAAGGTCGTGGCCTGCGGGCTGTACATCCCGCTCGCGGCGGCGGTGGCGGGGTTGAACGCCCGGGGCGGCGCGGAGGCGGTGGGAGAGGCCACGACGGAAGGCGTCGTGGCGGCCAGTCTGGGATGTCTGTTGATTGACCTGACGGTGTCCCTTGCGTTCCAGTTCGTGCGCCTGTGAATGACACCGGTCCGGACACGCTGCTCTTCGAGGACGTGGCGATCGCCTTCGAGCAGGGCCGCCGCGTCCTGGACGGCCTGAGCGCGCAGGTCTCCACCAGGGAGCTGACGTTCATCGCGGGAGCGAGCGGCTCCGGCAAGAGCGTGCTGTGCCGGCTGGCGGTGGGCCTGCTGAAGCCCCAGGCCGGCAAGGTGACGCTGTTCGGGGAGCGGGTGGACACGCAGCCGGAGAGGACGCTGGTGACGCTCCGTCGCCGGGCGCCGTATCTGGTGCAGGGTCCCGCGCTGCTGGACTGGAGGACGCTGAGGGAGAACGTGCGCCTCGCGGATCCGAGCGCACCGGAGGAAGCCGTGGAGACGGCGCTGGAGAAGGTGGGCCTGAAGGAATGGGCGGACCGGCTGCCGCCGGAGCTGGGGCCCGGGGCGAAGAAGCGGGCGGCCATCGCGAGGGCCCTGGTGCTCAAGCCGCGCTACCTCCTGTTGGACGAGCCGACGACGGGGTTGGACCGGAGGGCGGCGATGCAGGTGGAGGCGGTGTTGGCGTCGTTGAAGGAGCAGGGCCTGGGAGCGCTGGTGGTGTCGCACGACTACCGGCAGTTGAGAGGCATCGCGGACCGGGTGTTGGTGGTGGCGAAGGGGCGCAGCGCGTACCTGGGGAGCCCGGAGGGATTCCTGGAGTCCCCTGCCCCGGAGCTGCGGACGCTGACAGCGCCGTTCATGGAGGGCGCGACGGATGGATGAGCAACGGCTGGAGTTGAAGGTCGGAGCGCTGGTGCTCGCGACGCTGGTGGGAGTGCTGGTGTTGCTCTGGTTGATGGGAGAGCTGACGCTGGGCCGGGGCGCGAAGCTGGAAGTGGACTTCGCGCACACGGGCAACGTGGTGCAGGGAGCCCCGGTGAAGCTGGGAGGCGTCCAGGTGGGCAAGGTGGACACCATCCATCTCCTGGCGGACCGAAGGGACGCGAAGGGCCTCCCCCTCCCCGTCCGCATGGACCTGTCCGTGGAGCCCGCGGCAAGGGGCGCGCTACGCAAGGACGCCAGGGTGACGGTGGGAACGGTGGGCCTGCTGGGTGAGCCCTATCTGGAGTTGAACCCAGGCAACGCGGACGCGCCGCTGCCCGAGAAAGAAGCGCTCCGGGGCGTGGATGCGCCGCGCCTGGACCTGCTGTCGGAACAGCTCTCCAAGTTCGTGACGCTGCTGTCGGACATGCTGGAGAAGGACCCGGAGGCCGTGACCGGCCTGGCCGCCAACGTGTCGCGATTGGCGAGGACGCTGGACGAGGTCCTGACGGAGAACAAAGGCGACGTGAAGGTCCTGGCCACGGAGCTGTCGGCGGCGTCAAAGGACCTGAGGCAGCTCGCGCAGCTGGCCAAGGAGTCCATGCAGCCCGGAGGCAAGGGAGCCCGCCTCCTGGACGACGCCTCCGCGGTGGCGGCCCTGATGCGAAAGGATCTCCCCGGCCTGACGAAGTCCGCCGGAACGACCCTGGACGGACTGGCCGCGGTGACAGGCCCACTGACGCCCGAGGACGGCCAGCAGGTGAAGCTGGCCCTCCAGCGCTTCACAGCGGCAGCGGGCCAGTTGGAGCAGATCGCCACCAAGGCGGACCGGATCCTCGGACAGCTCGACTCAGGTCAGGGAACCGGTGGCGCACTGCTCAAGGACCCGGCCCTCTACGACGAGCTGAAGACCCTGGTCACGGACCTGCGCAAGCACCCGTGGAAGATCCTCTGGAAGGACTGAGCACAGGAGGTGAATATGAGCCCTCGCAAAATTCGCGCGGACCTGTTGAGCAAAGCGGATGAATTGATCATGAACGGAGAGATGATCAGGGCAGTCCGATACATCAGGGAGGGGATGCTGTGCGGGCTCTCCGATGCATTGGAAATGATTGATATCCGCTCCCAGGAACTCGAAGAGATAAATGAAAGCTGGCGGCAATCCAGGCTGGCCTACAGACAAACCTTGACGCCTGAGTATTGGCGCACCCACGCCTTGGCGAGCCTCGATGCGCTACCGAGTCCCCCGCTGGCGATTGAGGCGCTCTGGGATGGAGACACCACAGGTTGGTATCTCGACCTGAATGCCATTCTCCCGGGCGCATCACGCGAGCATCCGCGGTTTACCGCTGTTGGCCTCGTCAGGATGGTCGGCCCTTCCTGGCACATGGCCGAGGTCGCCCTCGACATTGCCCGGATCGCGCAGGAGCGATGGAAGATTGCGCTCTACCTTCCGTCCCGCGAACCTTCAATCGATGACCCTCGGTGGTGGGATTCCCACTCCACTTGAGGTTGATGGTCGTAGTGGCGGGATGCCTCCGTGATGATCTGAAGGACTTGCCCCCGTGGCTTCGACCAGGTGACGAGCTGCTCCGGACCCTCTCCTGATGCGGAGAGTCCGGAGCACCCGCCCGGCCGCGCTTGCGCGGACTCCGGCGTCCCCTACCGCCGACTCTGGTCGGAATCGAGGTAGTCCCACGGGAAGGCGTCGGACGGCGTGGCCGCCCGCAGGTAGCTCATGGGATGGGCCGGATTGTATTTGTAGGTCTTCTCCATGTCGCGCTCGAACGCGAACATCTGGTGGGCCGTGTACAGGTTGTGCTGGCGGTTCAATGCGTGGATCCGGGTGTTCTGGGGCGCGGTGACACGGGCGGGCAGCGGCAGCAGCCGGGTCCCCTCGTCAACAAAGGACGGCTTGATCCTCACCGTGACCGGCGGGTCCATATCGGCAAGCAACTGCTCCAGCTCATCGTTCACCGCTTCGTACGTCGCATGGGTGCTCGAGGCGATCTGCCGGTGGTCCTGATGGCTGACCACATCGGCGATGTAGCAGTCGCGAAGCTCCTGGAGCGTCCAGTTACCGCTCCGGGCGTGGAGAATCGTCTCGCGGTTGCTAATCCCATGCAGCGCCCACTCATGGGAGATGATCAAGAGGATGCCGCCCGGGTGCGTGGTGGCCTGTCCCCTCATCGCGATATGGACGCGGATCCGCACGTCGCGAGACAGGTCGAACCCGGCGAGGTCCCGGGTGAGCTGGTGAAGCGGAATCCAGGATCCGCCCGGCGTCGTCGTGTCGGCAGGGTCCCGCACCTCGATGATGCACTGACCATCGATGCCGCGCGTGGCGGTCGGAGTGACCTCGATGATCAACGGGACGTAGTCGGCGGCGCCTCGGTTGGCGAAGGGCTCGATGACGGACTGACGGAAGACGCTGGAGCTTTCGAGGATCTGCGTCAGCCGCGGGTAGGCCGCCGTGATCTGCGAGTAGCCCTCGATGAACGGCCACTCCGTCGGGGGCTGCTGCTCCTGCTCGTCCGAGACCGTCGGGGTGGAGGTCGCGGAGCTGGCGCCTCGGGTGCCCGAGCGGTTGCGAACCGCGACCTTGGACGGCTGCACGTCCACCTCCATGCCAGGCGAACCACGGACCGCGTCAATGGTCTCCCTCAGGTCCAGCTGATCCAGCGGCGACGCCTTCGAGCTCGAAGCCTGGGAATCACCGCCGAGCTGCGCGTTGAGCAACCGCTCCTTCCACTCCTGGTTCTTCGCCGGGGCTCTGGCGACAGGGAAGGCCTTGTCGATCTGCTCGTTCAGGACAGCGGAGTTGCGGCTGCTCTGGGCCGACAGCGCGAGCTTCGTGGCCATCTCTCCGAAGGCCCGCGCGGTCTCCTGGTTGGAGGTCATCGCCGCCAGGGCGTTCTGCTGGTTCTGGTCCAGGCCCGTCAGGTTGGCGAACGGGCTCACCTGGGTGAGCGCGGTCAGCAGCGAGCCCACCCCCGAGGGATCCGGCGCGGCCGGTGCGTTCTGGATGTTGACGATGGGCTGCGGGAGCGCGGTGGGCGTGGTGCTCTGCGGCGCCTGGTAGCGGCTGTCCGTGCTCACCGGGTTGATGGCGGTGGGCTCGTCCGAGGGCGACTGCTCCCATCTCCAGAAGCGCGTGTCATCGATGCGCTCGCACGCGTTGCAGGCGCCGCGCACGGCCTCCGCGAAGACTCCGGGCGTGGGCACGCTCAGGCGGAAGACCGCGCCCTGCCCTCCTTCGCGCTCTGCCTCCGTCTGGTAGTGCTCCAGCAGCGAGGCATGGGCCATGGCCCCACTGCCGCTCTGGTCCGGGGTGCCCATCTCGTAGGTGGGGTCCAGGTTGAGGCCACGGGCCACCGGGAACACGAGCGAGTTGCCCGCGACCCCCAGCAGCCGGTTCTCCACCAGTGAGGCCAGGGAGCGGCCCAGCACTCCGCGTTGCGCATAGATGGAGTTGAACTCGTCCTGCGCCAGGTGGATGCGGTCCAGCATCATGTACCGGCGGTGCGGCGTGATGCCGTGGCACCAGATGGCGTGGTGGTAGTACTCCAGGTTCTCCTGGTTGAGGTGATCCCGGAGCTGCTGGGCCAGCCGCTGGTCCTCCTGCCAGGGGTTGCGCTGCTCCTCGGGCTTCATGGGCGTGGGCAGGTAGATCTGATCCGCGAAGCCGATGTCGTTGCGGATGGCCTGGTTGTTCACCAGCGTCCCGCT
This sequence comes from Corallococcus sp. AB045, assembly GCF_003668895.1. Classification (NCBI taxonomy): domain Bacteria; kingdom Pseudomonadati; phylum Myxococcota; class Myxococcia; order Myxococcales; family Myxococcaceae; genus Corallococcus; species Corallococcus sp. AB045. The sequence goes on along the minus strand of NZ_RAWN01000083.1, from coordinate 9,613 downwards.
GAAGTGGGGCGTGCGGTAGCGCAGCGTGCCCCGGTCGACGACGGCGAAGCTGCCCGACAGACTCAGGCTGGGAGAGTTCAGCCGCAGTCCGACAATCTGGCTGCGCTTGAGGTCCGCGGGGGTGCCGGTGAAGGGCTGCTGGGCCACCCCTGCCTTGAGCGCCTTGATGTCCGTGGTCCGCGTGGAGCGCACGGAGACGGTCAACAGCCGGCCCGGGGCGTAGTCGGTGAGCAGGGTGCAGTCCAGCCGCAGGTCCTTCACCGTCGTTCCGTCCGCGAGGATGGCCTCGAAGCGAAGCTGCTCGACGAAGTTGCGGGCGAGCGCGGGGGCGTGCTGCGTCTGGAAGGTGCGCTCGCGCTCCTCGATGGCGAGCTTGACGAACAGGTTGCTGATGCCCCGGATGTCCAGCCCCAGGAAGACATGGCTCAGGGTGGCCCAGGCGCCCGCGTCAATCGACCCATCCGCTTGATCCGCCGGCCGGCTCAGCGTCAGGCGGAGCTGGAGCTCACCGGAGAACTCCTCGATGGACTCCTCGCTGTAGGGCAGGAAGGTCACCGCGCCGGAGGGCTCCACGCGGCGGGGGAAGTCCGTGCCCTGGTAGTTCCGCGCGATGCGATCCAGCGCGTCGAAGCCCCGGCGCAGCTCCTGCCCCCGGGTCGTCTCCGGGGAGTAGAGCAGGTGCTCGGACAGGCACTCCCGCCAGCGGAGGATCTTCGCGTCCGTGAAGAGGCTCATCATCAAGGGGACGAAGAGGCACTCCTGGACGTCCACCACCTGCTGCTCGATGACGAAGTGCCGGAGGATCTCGAAGTACTGGATGGTCAACGCGTGGCAGTGGTTGTGGTTGGCCACCACCTCGGTCTGCACGGAGAGCGACTCACCCTGCTTCGCGCTGGTGACGACCGTGGAGCGCTGGCTGCGCACGGACGACGTCGCCTGCATGGTGGCGTCCCGCAGCCGGTTGTGGAGGCTGGACGTCATGTCGCGGGTGTTGTCCTGCCACGCGGAGGACGTCCCCGAGCCGCCGGAGAGGCTGAAGCCGGTGGACAGCCCCACGGCCACGCCGTTCTTGCTGCCGCTGCCAGCGCCCCCCAGGCCGAAGGAGAAGCCGCGCGTCTTGGCCGAGCTGCCACCCCGCATGGACTCCTGGACGGTCCCACTGAGGATTTCGTCGATGTCGCGGTCTCTCGACAGGTTGTGGGTCAGCCCCTCTTCGGCCACCGTGGCCTCATCGCGCGAGGCCCCGTCCTCCCGGTTCCAGTCGTAGATGACGAGCTGCTTCTTCTGCCCGGGGGCCAGCGGCAGGGAGTAGAGCAGGTCCCCCATCGAGTAGCCGTCCGCCTTGAAGGTCTGCTTGAAGTGGAGCACGTGGCCGTGCGCCAGCGACACGGCTTGATACAGCTCATAGTCGCTGGCGTCGTCGTCCCAGCGCAGGGGGTTCTTGCTCCCCAGCGTCTGCCGCAAGGTGCGGTGGAGATGACGGGCGTAGCCGGCCGGGTCGGAGGTGTCGCCATTCCACTCCCAGGCGGGGGCTTCGCGGATGGGGACGAGCTGGCCGCGCGGGTCCGTGGTGCGGACGATGGCGTAGTGGCTGAACTCCTCCAGCGACCGGTTGGGGACCGTGAAGTTGACGCAGGAGCCGCCGATATCCTGCGAGTAGCTGGACTCGTTGGCGACGAGCTCCTCCGTGCCCGGCAGGCGCGGGGTCGGGTCATTGCAGGCGCAGTCGTCTTCACCGCTGGCGGCCTCGGTCGTGCTCCCTGTCGCGACGACCAGCAGCGTGAACGCGGGGAACGTCCCATCCGCGTTGAGCACGATGGGGAGCTCCTCGTCGGGACGGGAGGAGACCACCGCGTTGGCCCCGAGGAACGGCTCGTTGGGGACCACCACGGAGAAGTTGCCGCTGCTGTGCGTGGTGACCGCGGCGAGGGACACCTTGAGCGGGGGGCTCGTCCCGTCTCCTCGCAGTGCCTGGAAGAGGATCTGCTGCCGCGTCAGCGCCCTGCCCGTGGGGTCCACCAGGCGCCCCTTGAGGACACGGGTGGTGGGCGCGCTGGAGCCTGGCACGAGGACGTTGGGCGAGAACGGCTCCACCTGCACCTTCACCACCGCCATCTTCGCGGCCTGGCTCACGGTGAGGTGCGTTGGAGAGACGAGCCGGGTGGGCAGGCCGTTGGGGGTGCGCACCACGAAGGTGAGAGGGCTGCTGGAGATGCGGTCGGTGATGGCGAGCGTCAACTGGAAGGCGCCCGTCGGCCCGAGCAGGAAATCCTGGTGGATGGGGGTGACTTCGCTGTCTCCAGCGATGGTGTCCGGACAGGAGATCTCCAGGGTGTACCCCGAGACGGAGCCAGCGGAGCTCTCCACCGCGCCCAGGACGGAGATGAACTCCACCACCTCCACTTTCGGCGCTGTCGCGGTAGGAGTGAGGGGCGACAGAGGGGCCTTCTGCTCAAGCCGGGAAGCGGTCGCGGTCTCCATCGTCGTGACCGACGTGCGCGGGGCCACCTTCACCGCGGGAGCGAGCGCCGGCAGCTGGAGGATGACCAGCCGGTCCGCCGCGGCGGGCTTGCTCTCCGCGACCAGCACCGCGTCCAGCGCGGCCTTGTCAGCGAAGGTGTGCTCCACGACGGAAGTCCCCGAGCGGAGGACATAGAGCGAAAGGGGAAAGGGAAGCGCGGAGGAGGTGATCTTCTGGAGGAAGAACGCACCCTGCGGGCTCGTGAACTCCGCGGTGAAGAGGGGCGTGGTGGGCGACTGGCCCAGCAGCACCGTGCATGCTTCCAGGCTGCCAGGCTCCGAGGTTTCTAGCTGTCCGTAGAGTTTCATGGGTCTCGCGAATTATTTCCGGCAAGACCGCAAGAAACACGACATTTGTGCTCATAATACATTTCTCAGGATTTGAGACATGTCTCAGGGGTCGAGACATGTCTCAAGTGGGCGCGTCCTGAGGCATTCACATCCGTACAGGTCAAAGCTCGGTCGGGACCGGCACTTCGTTCGCGGGCGCCGGCGCGGGCTCCGGAGCAGCAGCAGGCGCCGGAGCGGGGAGCTCATCCTGGGCCACGGGCGAGTTCAGGACCCACGAATAGCTGTAGCCCGCCTTGAGCAGCCGGTACGTCGCGCGCTTTCCGCAGCCCGCGACTCCCAACGTGACGGGATCCAGCTTGGATGACTGGAGTTCCGCCTTCCCGCAGCCCATGTCGAACTCCGCGCGGAGCCTCACGTCCGGGATCCACGAGCACTGCCCCATGATGCAGCGCAGCTCATAGACGCCCTCGGTGTTGCAGCCGATCATCTGGTACTGATTCTCACCCAGGTACTGCGGCGTCAGCTCCTCGTTGCACTTGAGATCCTTGGCGGCGATCTTCTCCAGGTTCGCATAGCGCTTGGAGTTGATGGACGGCCCCATCTGGGAGAAGTCCACCTTGGAGTTGCTCCGGTGGCCCCCGCAGCCCGCCGCCAGGAACGCCACGCCCACGCCAACAACCGACAGTCGAATCAGGTTCATGGGCGCCCATCTACCCCAGGGCCTCACGCGCTTTCCAGCCCTCCCCTCCCCAAACACAAGGAGCCACCCCACCACACAGGCAGGACGGCTCCCAGGTCAGCGACTGTGCGTCACTGCATCGACAGGGACCAGGTGTAGTTGCCGTTCGAGCCCAGCCCGACCAGCGTCGTCTTGCACGTGGCGGTGGTACTGCCCTTGGACGTGGCGCTTCCCGCGGGCGTCCAGTACCCGGACGTCCCCAGGATCGGGTTGGGCGGGGTCCAGATGCTGCTCATGTTGAAGCGACAGATCTTGCTGCCGCTCGTGTACTCGAAGACGACGGCGGAGTTGGTGCCGCAGTCCGTCTGGTGCACCCCCGAAATCGAGTTGGCCGCCACCGAGCTCAGGGCCGGGATGACCGCGGCACAGCCGTTGAAATACGAGTTGGTGATCGCGCTGGTCGTGATCTTGTTCTGCACCGTGAACGTCAGCGTCGCCGCGTGCGCGGAACCCATGCCCAGCGCCGACACCGCGAACGCAGCCACCACCGTCAAGCTTTTCATGGACAGCCCCCAAGGAAGGGGAATCGCTTCCCCAGAATCAGTTAAACGATTCCCGGGAGCCTTGTCCAGACAGCCAGCCTTTGAAATTCATGAAACGGATTGCGAGGAAAATTCTCGCCGGACTCGCCTTCCCCCTCCTGAGTCAGGCCTGAATCGTCTGCCGCCAATCGTGGTCACGCCCGACTCACGAACCTCCATTCAATGACAGACATCCGCCATGCCGCGTCAGGGCTGGGGCGCCTCCGCGCTCCCGGGCAGCAGGTCCGACAGCAGCATCTGTTCCTCACTGGGCGACAGGTCGAAGTGGCGGGCTGCCTCCGTGATGATCTGGAACAAGGGCGTATCCGGTTCCTCGGTCCTCCGCACCGCGATCCTGCGGGCTGCGCTGCGCAGGGCCTCTCCCCTGGGACGAAGACTTTCACGCATGACGACACCTCATTGGAGAGATTCGGATGCGCTTGCGCCAATGCAAGGGCGATGACGGGAAGTGGGAGCAGGCGCTTCCCGTCAGCCCCCGCCCACGGGAAGCGGGCGGCTCGCAGGGCGGCGCGTTCCTTCCTCCGGATTCGCGAGCGCTCCAGCTTTGGGGTCGGACTCCACTCCGAGGAACGAGGAATCAGACATGGCAGCGCAAGACATCCCCGGCACCGGGCAGCAGGCAGGAAGCCCCACGCACCGCAGCACGGACATCCCGCTCGACGAGCGCCGCCGCATGCGCCACGAGTCCCGCACGTCGCAGACCTACAAAGCCTTCCTCAAGTACCTGCGCGACGTGGGGCACTTCCAGGACGAGCAGGCTGCCCAGCAAGCCGCCTTCTCCGTGCTGTGCGTGCTGGAGCAGCGCCTCTTCGGCGAGGAGGACAACGACCTGGAGGCCCAGCTGCCCCACAAGCTGCGGGAGCTCCTGGTGCGGTGCGACCGCCACGAAGCCGGGCCGCCGCCCCATAAGTTCGGCCGGGCGGAGATGCTGGCGATGGTCGCCACGGACCTGGGCGTGGACGACGAGAACGCGGAGCCCATCGTCCGCGCGGTCTTCAGCGCCATCCAGGCGCAGATCTCCGAGGGGGAGAGCGACGACATCTCGGGCGAGCTGCCGACGGACCTCCGCGACCTGTGGGCGCACCCCACCTGACGCCAGCGCGCCAGGTCAACGCCAGATCATGAATGGCTGTGAGCTGGTGGCAGGACCGGGGGCGAGGTCACCTTCGCCGCCCGGAGCAGGATCGGCACCCTCCAGAACTTCAAGTACCCCGTCGCTGAGCACCTCCCCCGGAGCGAGCCCGACGTCATCCCCAAAGACCTCGAAGCTGTGACGCACCGTCATGAAACGCGGGGCGGGTCCCCTGGTGACAGGTGTCACCAGCGCTGATGATCCGCATCACCAGTTTCGAGCCACCCGGGCACCTCCAGAAACACGCGCTTCAGAGGGAAGACCGCCTCCGCTGACCTCGCCGGAGGACTGGCACGCGCCGTGCTCTAGGGATTGGTCATCACGGACCGGACGCAGCACTCCGGTCCCTCTTCCAAATCCCTCCGCATCCCCTCCTTCGCCGCCCCCGAGGTCTCCCATGCGCGTCTCCAACCGCCCCGTGTCCACGCCCGCCTCGAACACCTCCGCCGCTGCCGGCCCGTCTGCGGCCACCGAGAAGAAGCCCGGCTTCCTCGACAAGAACCAGCCGGACACGAAGTTCAGCCAGCAGTGGGGCCAGGACATCTTCATGGACCCGCGCAAGGGCGATAAGGCCCAGGCCAGCGCGGACAGGAAGGACGGGCGCCAGGTTACGCAGGGCAACTCCGGCCCCGGCCAGGTGGCGGGCAACGAGAGCGGCAAGTACGTGTCGTGGCAGAAGGACGCGGCGGAGTTCAAGACCGGCACGGGCTTCACGAAGGACGGCACCGGCGCGCAGATCGAGGCGAGCGCCGCCGAGGTCCAGGGGGATGCGTCCTACCGCGTGATGCCGTGGGAGATCGGCGGCCGCGCGGGCGCCGAGGCCAACATCGCCAGCCTTCGCGGTGACGCCGGCTTCGGCAAGGACCTGAAGGACATCGGGCTCGACAAGGTGGAGGGCAAGGTCTACGGCGGCGTGCACGGCGAGGCGCTGGTGGGCGCCAACGCGGACGCGAAGGCCAAGATCGACCTGAACCCCAAGAACGGCGACATGGGCGCCGAGGTCGGCGCGGGCGCGCTGGTGGGCGCCGAGGCGAGCGCCACGGCCCGCGGCGAGTTCGGCCCCGTGCAGGGCTCCGTGACGGGCAGCGCCATCGCCGGCGTGGGCGCCGCGGTGGACGCGAAGGTGGCCTTCGAGGACGGCAAGCTCACCATCGGCGGCAAGGCCAAGGCGGCGCTCGGCGTGGGCGTGGGTGTCGGCACCTCGTACACCATCGACTTCAACAAGCTGAAGGGCACGGTCGACAACCTCACCAACGGCAAGGCCAGCGAGGCCGTCAAGAACGTCACGGACAAGGTCGGCGACACGGCCAAGAACGTCACCGACAAGGTCGCCGACAAGGCCAAGGACGTCACGGACAAGGTCGGCGACACGGCGAAGGACCTCGGCAAGGGCATCAAGGACCTGTTCAAGTTCTGATGCGCCTTCAGGCCGCGGAGACCACCGTGCCCTGCGCAAGGGCACACAGCGTCTCCGCGCCATCCTTCACGGCGAAGACTTCACACTGACACACCGCCTGCCGCTTGCCGGCGGCCTTCGCATGGGCCCGCGCGATGAGCAGCGAGCCCACGGCGGGCTTCAGGTAGTTGATCTTGTACTCGGAGGTCAGCGCGTTGCCGCCCAGCGCCAGGCCTCCGGCGAACGTGATGGCATTGTCCGCCAGGTAGCTGAGCACACCCCCGTGGACGAAGCCGTGCTGCTGCTTCAGGTGGTCCACGATGGGAAGCCGCAGCTCCGCGGTCCCAGGCCCGGAGCTGGCGAGCTGCGCGCCGATGAACTGGCTGAAGGGCTGCGACGCGAACACCTGACGCGCGAACTCCTGAAGGTCTTCCACTGCGGCTCCTGTGGTTGTGTTGGCAAGTTGCGGGAGCATGCCGCGCGAGGGGACCTTCACCAAGAACCGTCAATGACACGCGGCGACTTGCCAATTCCTGCTCGCCCGGAATAGGACTGTCCTTGTCTTACAGACCAAACAGGGGAGAAGCATGCACCCGTCACGACTCAAGCGGGCAATTCCTGGCATCGCGTTGTTGATGGGCCTCGCCACGGGCACGGCCCTGGCGATGGTCCCCTCCTCCACCGCGAAGGACACGGACGCAAGCGCGGCCCCCCGGGCGAGGATCTGTTCCTTGAGCTGCAAGGATTGCAACTCGCCCGATACCGCGTGCGGCCCTGGGGAAGGAGTCTGCGGGCCCTATCTCTGCCTGTAGAGGCGTGCCCCTATCCCTCCGCCGGGGCCGGCGCGTTTACCGGTTCCGGCGGCTCCACCGGGGGCCTGACGATGAGCTGCTCCAGCGTGGGCCGCTTCGGCTTTTCGAACGGGGCCAGCTTCACCGGCTTCCCCGTGCGCGCCGACTCCTGCAACGCGACGATGACGCGCACGTCCGCCAGACCTTCGATACCATTGGGCTCCGGATCCCGGTCCTCCAGCACGCACTTCGAGAAGTAGACGAGCTCCGGCGCGAACTGGTCGCTGTTCTTGAACGTCCGCGTCTCCGTCTCCCCTCCCACCGTGAGCTCGTGCTGGATGTCCGTGCCGTAGCCGAAGCCGTGTTTCACCAGCAGGTCCCCTGCCGTGCCCACCAGCCGGTAGCTCGACACCGCGGAGGCCTCGTGGCTGATGGCGAACTGCGCCACCCTCCCGTTCGGGAACCGCATCAGCGCGAACGCCGACGCGTCCACGCCGTGGAAGCGTCCGTTCCTGCCGCCGCCCGTGAACGCGAACACCTCGCGCGGCTCGTCGCGGAAGAGGTAGCGCGCGGCGTTGATGGGGTACGGCCCCTCGTCCAGCAGCGCTCCACCGCCCACGTCCACGCGCGTCCGGATGTCCCCTTCGCGCACCTGCTGCGTCAGCATCCCCGTGAACACCAGCGGATCCCCCAGCCGCCCTGAGCGCACCAGCTCGATGGCGCGGAGGTTCGCCTCCTCGAAGTGCAGCCGGTACGCGACCATCAGCTTCACGTCGTTCTCGTTCGTGGCGCGGATCATCGCCTCGCAGTCCTCCACCGACGTCGCCATCGGCTTCTCGCAGAGGACGTGCACTCCGACGCGGGCCGCACGCTCCGTGAAGGCCCGGTGCATCGTGTTGGGCAACACGATGTAGACCGCGTCCGCCTTCGAGTCGCGCAACACCTGCTCGAGGTTCTCGTAGCCCCCCACGTGCTCCACGCCGTACTTCTCCTGGAGCGCGACCCGCTTCGCCTTGTCGGAGGAGATGATGGCCACCAGCTCGGAATTCTCCTCCGCGTGCTGGAACGCCGGCAGGATGGCCACCTGCGTGAGGTTGCCCGCCCCCACCACCGCGTACCGCACCCGCCTGGATGTCCCCTGCGCCATGATGCACCTCTCCCGTGGTGTGGCTTTACGCTGGTGACGCGCCGGGCCAGCCCGCAAGCCGCGCCCGTCCCTCCGGTGCAGGGGCCGCATGATGGGCAGGCAGCCAGGCGGACAGGCTTTCGCGCGGAGCCCATCCGGCCTATGCCGTCCCCAGAGGACCCCCATGCCCTTCATGAAGATGCTCGCCCGCCTTGGCATTGGCAGCGCGCGCGTGGACACCCGCCTGGAACACGACACCGTGCGCGCGGGCGGCGACCTGCGCGGACTCGTCCATGTCCAGGGCGGCCACACGCCCCAGCGCATCGACCGCATCGACCTGCACCTGATGGCGCAGTACCTCCAGCGCGACAACGACCGCCTCAGCGCGCTCAACGCCGTCGTGCGCACCTGGCGCGTCTCCAACCCCTTCACCCTCCAGCCCCGCGAGGAGCGCGAGCTCCCCTTCTCCCTGCGCATCCCCGCCCACGTGCCCATCACCGAACGCGGCACGCCTGTGTGGATCAAGACGGCGCTCGACATCGACAACGCCCTCAACCCCGAGGACAGCGACCGCATCCACGTCCTGCCCCACCCGTCCCTCCAGACGGTCATCGAAGCCGTGCGACAGCTGGGCTTCCAGTGGCGCAACTCCTACTGCGAGGCCGGCTCGCCCCTCGGTCGCGACGAGCCCTTCGTGCAGGAGCTGGAGTTCCACGCCGGCCCGGACTGGAGCGGCCCGCCTCGCTCGCTCGCCCTCCTGCCGTTCCCCCGGGAGGACGCGCTGGAGCTGGTCCTCGACCTGGACCGCGGCCCCCGGGGCCTCACGTCCCTCCTGGAGGGCACGTCCATGGACGGCGGCCGGCGGCGGCGGCTCGTACTGTCCTCTACGGACCTGTCCTTGGGGACAGGGGCCGTCGCCGCGCTGTTGACGCCGCACCTGCGCGGCGGGACGTGAAAAGCCGGAAGGCCCGGTCCTTCGTACAGGCCTGGACGTACCCGACGTCCCAACTCCTCCCCCCGGGCGCGGAAGTGGTACAAGCCGCCGTGTGAAAGCTCCCCCGCCTCCCGCCTGTCTC
>NZ_RAWN01000082.1:0-36774 GCF_003668895.1 Corallococcus sp. AB045 | reverse complement strand
AGATGTGTATAAGAGACAGCGCCGCCAGCACCCAGACCCCGCCGCTCCCGCCCACCGCGCAGCCGCTGCCCTCCACGGTGACGGCCTCGCCAATCCCCTCCACGGGAACGACCGTATGGCCCAGTCCGCCTCCGCTCGGCACCACGCGGACCTCGCCGCGCACCGTGCCCGTGCGCGTCGGATGGAACGTCACCGGGACGGAGGCGCGGCCACCGGCCGCGATGGCACCGCTCACCGCGCTCGCGTCCACGCGGAACGCGGCATCGGAGGAGGTCACCGCCACGGTGACGGGCACGTTGCCCGTGTTGACGAGCTCCAACGAAAGGGGCTGGCTGGTGGCGTCCACCCGCTGGTTGCCGAACACGATGGCTCCGGGCGTCACCGTCAGCCCCTGTGCCACGCCGGCCCCCTGCACCGTGATCATCAGCGGCGTGGAGGACGCATCGTGCCGCACCGCGAGCGACCCTGCGTAATCGCCCGGCCGCGGCGGCTCGAAGACGACGTAGAAGGGATGGCTGGTGCCGGGCCCCACGACATGGGGCAGCGGGAGCCCCGACAGGGAGAACCCGTCCACCGGATCCAGTCCCGTGATGGTGACAGGGCTCGTGCCGGTGTTGCGCAACTCCACGACGCGCTGCGAGGCCTCCCCGAGGAACTGGGAACCGAAGGTCAGCGCCGTCACGGAGGTTTCCATCGAGGCAGTGGTCCCCGTGCCCCGCAGCGTCACCTGGGCGGCGCGCGGCGCGTTGCTCTGGACCTCCAGCACACCGTTCTCCGCGGTGGCCTCGGTGGGCTTGTAGCTGACCTGGAACGTGCGGTTTCCGAGCGGCGGCACGCTGGTGCCCACGTTGAGCCCTGAAACCTGGAACGGGCCGCTCACGTTCACCGCTGTCACGTTCAGCGACTCGCTCCCCATGTTGAACAGCGCGAACTCCCGGGGCGGGCTCAGGCCCCCCAACCGCTGGCCGCCGAACTCCATCACGTCGCTCGCCATCCGGCCGACGGCCTGGAGCCCCTCTCCGTCCAGCTTCACCACCGTGGGAGACGACGGCGCGTTCGAGAACACACGGAGCACGCCGGTCGTGGCGCCGTCCTCGACCGGGATGAAGGTGACCTCCATGGTGAAGGCGTCGCGCGGCGTGAGTTCCTTCGGCAGCTTCGGAAGCACCACCGAGAACGGCCCCGCCACCGCGATGGTGCTGAGGGTGAGCGTGTCCGTCCCCGAATTGACGAACGTCACCTGCACCGCCTTGCTGCTGTTCCCCACCTCCGTCCGTGCGAAGGACAGCGCCGAGGGGGTGGCGGTCAGCTTTCCCTCGACGCCTTGTCCGCTGAGCAGCACGGTCCGGATGGAGCCACCCGGGCCGTCCGCGCTCAGCATCAGCTCCTGCGCGAACTGGGCGATATGCGGAGGCTCGAAGGTCACCTGGACCTGGGTCGTGGCACCGGGGGCCAGGCTGAACCGTCCCGCGGGGGTCACGGCGAAGCCCGTGGGCGCCTGGATGGGCTCCACCACGAGCGTTCCGGCACCTTCGTTCTTGAGCGTCAACGCCTGGGGCGCGCTCACGGAGTTGACCTCGCGCGAGCCGAACTCCAGCGCCGTGCCGCCATCGGGCGCGGTGACCTTGAGCGCGGGGATCTCCACGCCCGTGCCGGTGAGCGCCACCTTCACGGCCGGGGTGCGCGGATCATTGCTTCGCAGGATGAGGTCCTTCGCGGCGCGGTCCGTCCCCGGGGCGTAGGCCACTGTCAGGTTCGCCTGTTCCCGGGCCTTGATGGTCAGCGGAAGGCCGGACTCCACCGTGAACGGCGCCTCGACGTCGAAGGCGGTGAGGATGAGGTCGTCCAGGCCGCTGTTGCTGACCGCCAGCGTCTTGCGAACAGGGTCGACCCCCGCGGTGTGCACACCGAAGTCCAGCGAGGTCGCCGCCACGACGATGGCGGGTTCGATGCCCGTGCCATGCAGAGAGACCTCCGCGAGCGGCGTGGCGGACCCCTGGGCCTGGATGTACATCGGCAGGGATGACACCCCCGCCGTCGCCGTGAAGGTCACCGTGAGCGGGAGGACCGTCCCTGGCTGCACCACGCTGCCCCCCGAAGGCAGGCCGCTCACGGTGAAGGGAGCCTGCGTCAGCACGGCGGGAATCGTGAGCGGCAGGCTCCCCACGTTCTTCACCTGGAGGAGCAGGCTGCTGCTCGTGCCCACGCGCACGGCGCCGAAGTCGAGCGCGGCCGGCGCGAGCTCGAGCTTCGGGGCGCCGCCCGTCCCCGTGAGCTTGATGGGCAGGGAGCCCCTGTCGGGGTCGCTGCTCAGCAGGCTCAGGATTCCGGAGTCCACGCGGTCGGCCGTGGGCGCGTACGTCACGGTCACGTCCAGGCTCGCGCCATTCATGAGGGTGAAGGGCAGGGACACCGGCGTCAGCTTGAAGGGGAGGGGAACCGACATGGAGTCGATGACGAGCGGGACGACGCCCTCGTTGGTCAGCCTCACCTTCTGGGCGGCGGAGGTGCCCACCGCGATCGAGCCGAAGGACAGGCTCTCTGGATTGACCTTGAGCACGGGCCGCCCCGTCTTCAGGCGGATCCTGGCGGCGGCGTAGCAGTTGGTCCGCTCCGGCCTCAGCGTGAGTGTATTGATGGCGTTGTATCGATAGCCGGGAACCCCCGTGGGGTCGTTCGTCCTGGACTCGACCTCGGGCGACTCGCAGCCAATGCACCTCCGGAAGGGATCCGGGGCCATGCCGAAGGTCCCCAGTTCATGGCCGTTCAGCAGGACGGTCGTGAACCCGCCGTCGTAGCCACGGCCGAAGACTTCCGCCGTGACGGACATCACCACCCAACCGGTCTTGACGGGATCCGTGAAGCTCCGGACCCCACCGTTCCAGTTTCCGGTGTTGTCCGAGCAGGCGTAGGACGTGTACTGGCAGGTGGGGCACTTCGCCGCGCCGTCCCACCTCAACTCGAAGTTGTAATCCTGTTGCACCAGCGAGGACTGCGCCCGCGAGGTTTCGCCAAACATCTCGGGCTCATCCGGCGCCTCGGGCTCCACGGTGGAGCAGGCGGTCAGGACAGACAAGCCAAGGACAAGCAGCAGGGGGAGCCGACGCATCCGGAGCGCCTCTCGTGAGGATGGGGAAGCCAGGCCCGAGAAAGAAGGGCGCGAGAGCTTCGCATGAACCGTGGACGTCGCGCGAGCCTTCAGCCTTTACTAGGATGGTGTTATTGGTACACCAAGTTCGGCTCACGGACCTGGGAGATGGGGGAATGATGAACCGCGAGGAGCGCATTGGGGGAGGACTGTATGGGTTGCTCATCGGTGATGCGTTGGGCGTCCCCTATGAGTTCCACCGGCCGGAGATGATTCCATCTCCCGAGGCCATCGAATACGACCCACCGCCGGGCTTCGACCGCGCGCATGACCGCGTCCCCCCGGGTACGTGGTCGGACGACGGTGCCCACGCGCTGTGCCTGCTGGACTCACTGACGTATCAGAAGCGGCTCGACTGCGAGGACCTGGGCCGGCGGCTGGTGAACTGGCAGGATTGGGGCTACCTCGCCGTGGACGGCGACGTGTTCGACGTGGGCATCCAGACCAGCACGGCCCTGCGCCGGTTGCGCGACGGCACCCCGGCAATGCTCGCCGGCCCCAACGGCACCATGGACAACGGCAATGGCTCGCTGATGCGCGTGCTACCCCTGGCGTTGTGGCACCAGGGCAAGGACGCGGCGCTCGTCTCGGATGCCATGGCCCAGTCTCGCGTGACACATGGCCATGTGCGCGCCCAGGTGTGCTGCGCGCTGTATTGCCTCTGGGCCCGCCGCATCCTGGAGGGCGCGGCGGACCCCTGGGCCGAAGCCGTGGCCACCTTCCGGGACCTGTACGTGGAAGGCTTCCCGCAACGGGAGGAGTTGGAAGCCCACATCCGCCCGGACGACCCGGCACCGGGAACGGGCGGCGGCTACGTCGTGGACTGCCTGCGCTCCGCACGCGCTTGCGTGGCGAACGGGAAGACCTACGAAGAGGTCGTCAAAGCCGCCATCCGGCTGGGCCACGACACGGACACGACCGCCTGCGTGGCGGGAGGCATCGCGGGCCTCATCTTCGGCCTGAACGGGATTCCGCACCGCTGGCGTTCGCAGCTGCGCGGGCAGGAGCTCGTGGACCCGCTCCTGGAGCGGCTCATGAAGTCGCTGGGCTGAGACGTCACTGGGATTGTGGGGCCACGCGGCACTCGAAGGATTTCTTGGGATGCGGGCCGGGCCATTGCCTCTTTTCCCCTGAGAGCTCGGGGATGACCCGAGCCGCCTCCCGCTGACCTGGCGGTTCCGTCCACCCCACTGGACCCACGTGTACCTCCGGGCATGCGTATGCCCGCCCACCGGAGTTCCCCATGGCTCGCGTCGATGAGAAGAAGCCGGTCGTCGTTCCGCCGCCGCCGCCCAAATCGGAGGCGCCCCAGGTCGAGCCGAAGGTGAAGGCCGCCAAGGACTTCCAGAAGGTGGCCCAGCGGCGGCGCGAAGACGCGGCGGTGGGGCAGCAGAAGGCGCATCAGGACGCGACGACGGCCAAGAAGACCGCGGACACGTCCTGGCGCGCGGCCCACGACACGGCGGCGCTCTGGGACGGCATGCCAAACGCCCCCGAGGCCGGGTATGGGCAGCCTGACCCCTCGGCCATCAAAACCGGTGGGTTGGCTCTGGCGACGTCGCTGAGCGGCAAGGGCAAGGGGCTCTCCCTGGGCGCGAGCTCCGCCATCAACGCCTACAAGCAGCGCGCCATCGCGGACCAGCGCATTTGAGCCTTCGGATGGTGACCCATGGAGCTGATCGGCAGGAGGAGCGGAACGATGAAAACACAGCAAGGTTCCAATGCCAGAATCCGCCGCGTGCGCGTGGGTCCCATCAACCACATCCACATTGCTGGCGTCATCGATGAGACGTTCCCGCTGACGTCGTCCTCGCCAGACCTGGATGGGTTCATCATCGTCGACCTCGGCCGGGTGGAGCGAATCAGCTCCTTCGGCGTGCGGAGGTGGGTGGAGTTCGTCAGCAAGCTGCCTCCGGGAGGCCTGTCGCTCTCCGTGGTCAACGCGCCACCGGTGATGGTGGACCAGCTCAACATGGTGGAAGGCTTCGCCGGCGTGTCGCGGGTGCTGTCGGTGCTGGCACCCTTCGCGTGCCGCGCCTGCGGCAAGGGCCGGTTGCGCCTGGTGGATCTCCGGTCGGAGGCTCCCAGCCTCGCCGAGGGCCGGGTCCCCGAGCATGCCTGCCCGGTGTGCGCCGGCACGCTGGAGTTCGCGGAGCAGCCGAGCGAGTTCTTCGACTCCGTGAGGCATCAGCAGCCCGGCACGGTGGAGCCGGTGGTGATGGGCTACCTGCGCGCAGCCACGCCGGGCGCGTCCTTCTCGCTCCCCACGCCCCTGAAGATTCTCCAGGACGACATCACGTACATCACCCTGGCCAGCGAGCTGAAGGGGAGCCTGAACGTGCGACGGTTGGCCTCGGGCCTGGACGGGCGCGTCGCCTTCGACTTCTCCCATGTCACCCGAGTGGAGCCCCAGGCGGTTCCCAAACTGGAGCAGGTGCTGGCCACGGCGGCGCAGGGCGCCAAGGTGGTGCTGTGCCGGGTGCCACCGCCGGTGCTGGGCGCGCTGACGCGCTTCACCCAACAGCTCACCGCGCGGATCGGCACGTTGTGGTTGCCGTGCGAGTGTCGCGACTGCGGCCACTCGCATCACCAACGCGCCCTGGCCTCCGAGTACCTGTCCAGGCTGCGCGCCAATGACAGCCTCGATCGAGAGTGCCCCGTCTGCGGCGGGACCGCGCGCCTGCCGTCCCTTCCCCAGTGGGTGCCGCTGCTGCGCCGCTCGTCGCTGGTAAAGCAGCCGCTGGAAGACATCGAGGCGCTCGAGCCGCGGGCCCTCAGCCAGTGCCTGTTCGGCCCCCTTCACCTGGCGCCGAACGCCAGGAGTGATAGCCCGGACCTCGGCGGCTCCATGGGAGGAGCTACCCGGGTGCAGATCATCCGCCGGTTGGGGCAGGGCGGCATGGCCGGGGTGTTCCTCGCCAGACGGGTGGGCGTGAAGGGGTTCGAGAGTTTCGTGGTGATGAAGAAGCTCCTCCCGCAGCTCGCGGAGAACGCGGAGTTCGTCGACATGCTCTTCGCCGAGGCGCGTGCCAATGCGCGCCTCACGCACCCCAACATCGTGCAGACGTTCGACGTGGGCATGAACGACGGCGCGGCGTGCATCCTCATGGAGTACGTGCGCGGCCCGGATCTCCAGAGGTTGATGAACGAGCTGCGGCGCAAGGGAATCGTCCTGCCCATCGAGCACGCGCTGCGCATCGTCGCCGAGACCGCCGCGGGCCTGCACTACGCGCACAGCTACGTGGACCCGGCCGGTGTGCCCCATCCCGTGGTGCACCGCGACGTGAGTCCCCACAACGTCCTTGTCTCGCTCGACGGCGCCATCAAGCTGAGCGACTTCGGCATCGCCAAGGTGCAGGGCGAGGGGAACACCCAGGCGGGTGTGCTCAAGGGGAAGATCGCCTATCTCTCCCCCGAGGCCGTCGTGGGCCAGCCCCTGGACGCGCGCAATGACGTGTTTGCCCTGGGCGTGGTTCTCTTCGAACTGCTCACCGGCCAGGCGCCCTTCAAGCGCGACAACAACGCGGCCACGCTCAGCGCCATCGTGCGGGAGCCGGCGCCCGTGCCGTCGCAACTCGAGCCGGGCATCCCCCGGGATGTGTCGGAGCTCATCCTGCGCGCACTCGTGAAGGATCCTGCGCGTCGCACGCCATCCGCAGCGGCCATGCGCGAGGAGATCGAGGCGGTGATGGAACACCACCGGCTCAACTCGTCGGCGGCGGCCGTGGCCCGGTTCTTCAAGGCCTCGCTGGGCGACTGGCTCGCGGAGTTCGGACCCACCCGGGACGGTCCGTTCATGGGCGCGCTCCCGAGCATGGGAGAACCGCTGCGCACGGGCTCTGGCGGTTCGCCTCGTGTGCACGCGGACCCGCGCCCCCGGCCGGGTGCCGGACCGCATGGAACCGTGCCGCGCAGAGGCCTGGCTCGAGGGCCCGCCGCGACCGCCGGCACCAGCCCAGCCCTCGCGGCCCGGCCCGCCGGGGCTCCGGCCAGGGCCCGGGCGAGACCCGCCACCTCCGGGCCCTCGCCGCTCAAGTGGGTGGTCATGGGCGTCATCGGGCTCGTGGTTGTTGTTGGGGTCGGAGTGGTGGCTCCCAGGCTGCTCTCGGGTGGAGGCGTCGAGGTGAACGACCGCGAGCGGGTTGAGCCGAGACGGCCAGGAGGGGGACGCGAGGGTGATGGGCGTCCTGGCGACGCAGACGCCTCAGGCCGCTCAGCGGAGAGCCCAATCCGTCGGAATGCCGTGGGCGTGGCGCCACCCCTCCGCGTCACGGAGCGCCCCCACTGATGTCGTCTGCCGCTGACTGGCGTCGATGACCCGGCTGGCGGCGGACGGTGACGGGTTCGACGTGGAGGTCCAGACCCGCGCGGCCTTGCGACGACTGGGTCTCGGTACGCCCACGATGCTCGCGGACCCGAGCGACACGCTAGACCACCACCCTGGCCGCGACGCGCGGATGAGATGCCATGCCCCCGGACCTGTTCCGTCCGGGGGCCGCGCGGACAGGAACTACAGCGCCTGGCCCTGCTCGGAAGCCGTCCGCGGCTGGCTCTGGGGCGCACACGCGAGGAGCTCCTCCGCGGGGGCTTCGTCCACGACGCTGGCGGTGCTGGCGAACGGGCAGCCGCACCACGCGGTCCAGAGCACCACGCAGCAGGGGGCAGGGCCGCAGACGGAGCACGTATCGCCCTCCTCGACGGGCGCCTGCACCGAGGAAACCTGGGTGTCTTCCGCCGCGAAGGCGGGCGCCGCGAACAGCATCAGGAGGGAAGCCATCTTCGGGAGGACGGCGCGTCGCATCAGCTTCATGGTGTACCTCGGGGGGAACGGCGTGTCGGATCCACGCCGGTGGGACCCAGGAGCTTCGCACATCCGCTCCGTGGCCCGTGATGCCCCGCCCCTCAGTCCGGGAAGATCTCCAGCACGTCCTTCAGCATCGCCGCGCCCGTGCCCCGGGCGCCCTGCTCACCATTGATGACGGTGTTCACGCCGTGCAGGTCGCTGCGGAACACCGCGCCCATCTCCATCGCGCCCAGCCGTGCCAGGGGATGGGACGCGTCCACGGCGGTGGGCCGCACGCTCCACTCCCACCGCTCCGAGCCCACGGGCTCGCCGCGCGCCAGCAGCAGCACCTGGCCGCCCTTCGCCTTCGCCGCGTCCAGCTCCGCGCGCGTCACGCCGCGCATGCCCGTCACGGACACGTCCTTCA
The DNA here is from genome assembly GCF_003668895.1 of Corallococcus sp. AB045. NCBI lineage: Bacteria > Pseudomonadati > Myxococcota > Myxococcia > Myxococcales > Myxococcaceae > Corallococcus > Corallococcus sp. AB045. The sequence goes on along the minus strand of NZ_RAWN01000082.1, from coordinate 28,416 downwards.
GCGTCGTGGGCACGCGCATCACCGCGTTGGCCAGGATGACCAGCTTGCCCGCCGTGTCCCAACCGTCCACGTCCAGCGTGGGGTCTGTCTCCGCGATGCCCAGCGCCTGCGCCTCCGCCAGCGCGGCCTCGTACGTCCGGCCCTCCGCCATGCGGCACAGCAGCAGGTGGCTGGTGCTGTTGAGCACGCCCTCGAAGCGGCCCAGCTTCCCCAGCGCCAGGTCCCGGCGGCCCACGTTCACCAGCGGCATTGACGCGCCCACCGCCGCGCTGAAGCGCAGGGGAGGGCGGCCCGGCGACTCCAGGTCGCTCAAGCCCGCCAGCTCCTGGAACCCCAGCACCAGCGGCCCCTTGCTCGCGAGCACCGCCGCCATGCCTAGCGACAGCGCATCCCGCGTGATGTCCAGGCCGGGCTGCCCGTCCTGGAAGCTCGTGGGCGTGGCCTCCAGCAGGAGGTCCGCCTTCACCTGTCGCACCAGGTCGCGCCCGCTCATCCCCGGACGCCCCACCACCGGCAGCGACGCCACGGAGTGCCGCGCCCGCTTCACCGCCAGCACCGCCCCGATGTCCAACCCGTTCGGCGACACCGCCGCGCCGCCCGAGTCCGCCAGCCCCACCGGCAACAGCTCCAGCCGGTAGCGCTCCATCAACAGCGACGCGCGCGACTGGAGGATCTCCAGCAGCGGCACGCCCACGTTCCCAAGGCCCGTGAGCAGGAAGCGCACCGTGCGGACGGCGCGCGGGTTCATGGTGCGAAGGCCTCGCGCACGCCGTCACGGCGCAGCGTGAAGAGCATCCACACCGCCACCGGCACGCCAATGAAACAGCCGGGCGTCAGCGTGTACATCGCGCAGATGGCGCCCACCGTCGCCAGGCCGTACCCCTTGAGGTTCATCGCGTTCCACGCGCCCCAGACGGCGAGCACCCCACAGAGGATCCCGCCCAGGATGGCCAGCGAGAAGCCCGTCGTGAACTCCAGCACCACCGGCGCCTGCCCCGGCGTCGAGAAGGGCGACGCCACCTTCAGCGCCGCCAGCACGCCGCCGAGCAGGCTGAAGGTGACGTGCAGCACGCCCACGATGAGCAGGAAGAACGCCGGGAAGCGCACGATCTGGAAGATCTGGATGCGCGGGTCACCCGGCGTCAGCTGAGGACCAGGACCGCTCATGACCGCCCCTTCAGCGCGCCCACGATCATCCGCGTCGCGGGAGACTTGTTCAGCGTATAGAAGTGGATGCCCGGCACGCCGCGCGACAGCAGCTCCATGCACTGCACCGTGGCGTGCGCCACGCCCAGCTGCACGACGGCATCCGGCTGATCCTTCACGCGCTCCATCTGCAACGCCAGACGCATGGGCACTGTCGCGCCACACATGCGCGTGAAGCGCTGGACCTGCTCGTAGTTGGTGATGGGCATGATGCCGGGAACGATGGGGACGTTGATGCCCGCCCGTCGCGCCCGCTCCACGAAGTCGAAATAGAAGGCGTTGTCGAAGAAGAGCTGCGTCACCACGAAGTCCATCCCCGCATCCACCTTGGCCTTCAGGTGCTTGAGGTCGTCCTCGCGCGACGCCGTCTCCACGTGCCCCTCCGGATAGCACGCACCCCCCAGGCAGAAGTTGAAATCCTCTTCTCGGACGAATCGGACCAACTCCTCCGCGTAGCGGAAGCCCCCGGGCACCGGCTCGAACGCCGTCTGCCCCTGGGGCGGGTCCCCGCGCAGGAGGAGCACGTTCTCGATGCCTGCCGCGTCGAGCCGGCGCAGCACGTCACGAAGCTCGTCGCGGGTGTGTCCCACGCACGTCAGGTGCGCCATCGCCTCGATGCCGGTCTGCTGCTTGATGTGCGTGACCAGGTCCACCGTCCGGTCGCGCGTGCTCCCGCCCGCCCCGTATGTCACCGACACGAACCCCGGCTCCAGCGGCGCAAGCTCCTCCAGCGTGCGCAGGAGCGAGGCCACGCCCGCGTCCGTCTTGGGAGGAAAAAACTCGAAGGAGAAGCTCGGCTTGGAAGGGTTGAGGCAGTTGCGAATCTTCATGTCGGGAGGAGTTTAGTCCCTTCCGCGTCGGCCTTGATCGGAGAAGGTGCGCCGCTATAGTCCGCGCCGTTTCGCCACCCCCTGCCCACCCTGGAGAAGTCAATGACCCGGCGTACGCCCCTCAACGAGGCCCACCGCAAGCTTGGGGCCCGCATGGTCGACTTCGCCGGCTGGGACATGCCGGTGCAGTACTCGGGCCTCATCGCCGAGCACGAGGCCGTGCGCACCGCCGTCGGCCTCTTCGACGTCTCCCACATGGGAGAAATCGAGTTCACCGGCCCGGGCGCCCTGGAGACCGTGAACCGGCTCATCTCCAACGACCTCTCCCGTATCCAGGACGGTCAGGCCGTCTACGCGGGCCTGCTCAACGACCTGGGCGGCTTCGTGGATGACGTCGTCGCCTACCGCTTCAGCCCCGAGCGCATCCTCATCTGCGTCAACTCCAGCAACCGCGAGAAGGACTTCGCCTGGATGAACGCGCGCGCGGAGGGCGTCAAGCCCGTGGACAAGAGCGACGACTACGCGCAGATCGCCGTCCAGGGCCCCAAGGCCGTGGGGCTGGTGCAGCGCTTGACGAAGGCGGACCTGTCCCAGGTGGGCACCTACCGCTTCACGGAAGGCGAAGTCGCCGGCGTGAAGGCCATCATCTCCCGCACGGGCTACACCGGTGAGGACGGCTTCGAGCTGTACTGCGCCGCTGGTGATGCCGTGAAGCTCTGGGACGCGCTCCTGGAGGCCGGGCAGCCGGACGGCGTGAAGCCCTGCGGCCTGGGCGCGCGCGACTCGCTGCGCACGGAGATGAAGTACGCGCTGTACGGCAACGACATCGACGACTCGCACACCGCCCTGGAGGCGGGCCTGGGGTGGATCGTCAAGCTGGACAAGGCGGGCGGCTTCATCGGCAAGGACGCGCTCGCCGCGCAGAAGGCCGCGGGCGTGCCGCGCAAGCTGGTGGGCTTCGAGCTCACCGACAAGGGCATCCCCCGCCACGGCTACCCCGTCCTCAAGAACGGCGAGCGCGTGGGTGAGGTCACGAGCGGCACCATGGGCCCCACGGTGAAGAAGTCCATCGGCATGGCCTACGTGCCGGCGAACCTCGCCGCCGAGGGCTCCACCTTCGACGTGGACATCCGCGGACGCGCCGTGCCCGCCGTCGTCGTGAAGACCCCCTTCCTCAAGAAGTCCTGATTCCCTTTCTTCCACACCTGTTGTGAGGAGCTGAAATCCCCATGTCCGACAACGTCCCGCAGGACCTGAAGTACACCGAGGAGCACGAGTGGGCCCGCGTCTCGGGCAAGATCGTGACGGTGGGCATCACCCACCACGCCCAGCAGACGCTGGGCGACATCGTCTACGTGGAGCTGCCCAAGCTGGGCGCCGAGGTGAAGGCCGGCGGCTCGTTCGGCGCCGTCGAGTCCGTCAAGGCCGTGTCGGATCTGTTCGCACCCATCTCCGGCAAGGTGGTGAAGGTGAACGACGAGCTCGTGGGGGAGCCGGAGAACATCAACACGGACCCGTACGGCGACGGGTGGATCGTGGAGATCGAGCTCTCGGACGCCGGGCAGCTGAGCAACCTGCTGGACGCCGCCGCCTACGAGAAGCTCATCAAGGAGTAGTTCCGCGCGCGCAAGAAGTCGGGCGTCCCGGTTGTTAGAGACGCTCCATGGAGTGCCGAGCCCGCTCGGACGCCGAACTTCCTACCGCACCTCACGCGAGCCCTTCGACCATGTCCCTCAACTGGAAGTACCAGGAGTCCTTCGCCGGCCGGCACATCGGCCCGGAGACCCCTGAAGTGAAGCAGATGCTGTCCACGCTGGGCGTGGACTCGCTGGACGCCTTCGTGGAGTCCACCGTGCCGTCCGTCATCCGCTCCCCGGAGCCCCTGCGGCTGCCCGCGGGCAAGGGTGAGAACGAGGTGCTGGCGCAGCTGGAGGCCATCGCCGCGAAGAACCAGGTGTTCCGGTCCTTCATCGGCATGGGCTACAGCGACACCCACGTCCCCAACGTCATCCTGCGCAACATCTTCCAGAACCCGGGCTGGTACACCCAGTACACGCCCTACCAGGCGGAGATCGCCCAGGGCCGGCTGGAAGCGCTGCTCAACTTCCAGACGATGGTGACGGACCTCACCGGCATGGAAGTGGCCAACGCCTCCATGCTGGATGAAGGCACCGCCGCGGCGGAGGCCATGGCGCTCGCGATTCACGCCAAGGGCGACGGCGACGGGGGCGCGTTCTTCGTCTCCGACGGCTGCCACCCGCAGACGGTGGACGTGGTGCGCACGCGCGCCATCCCCCTGGGCGTGGAGGTCGTCGTGGGCGACCACCGCACGGTGGACCTGTCCCAGAAGAAGTTCTTCGGCGCGCTGGTGCAGTACCCGGCCACGGACGGCGTGGTGCACGACTACCGCGCCTTCGGTGAGAAGGTGCACGCGGCGGGCGGCCTGCTCGTCGTCGCGGCGGACCTGCTGTCCCTGACGCTGCTCACGGCGCCCGGCGAGTTCGGCGCGGACGTGGTGGTGGGCAGCGCGCAGCGCTTCGGCGTGCCGCTGGGCTACGGCGGCCCGCACGCCGCCTACTTCGCCACGAAGCACGCCTACACCCGCGTGATGCCGGGCCGCCTCATCGGCGTGTCCGAGGACTCGCAGGGCCGGCCCGCGCTGCGCATGGCGCTCCAGACGCGCGAGCAGCACATCCGCCGTGAGAAGGCCACGAGCAACATCTGCACCGCGCAGGTGCTGCTGGCCGTGATGGCCGGCATGTACGCCGTCTACCACGGGCCGGAAGGGCTCAAGGCCATCGCGGAGCGCGTGCACGGGCTCACCGTGGTGCTGTCGCGCGGCCTGGCGAAGCTGGGCTTCAAGCCGAAGCACGAGCAGTTCTTCGACACGCTGCGCGTGGAGCTGACGGCCCCGCAGGTGCGGGGTGTGCTGGCCGCCGCGGAAGGCGCGCGGATGAACTTCCGCCGCATCGACGAGAAGACGCTCGGCCTGTCGCTGGACGAGACGACGCGCGCCAAGGACGTGGAGGACATCCTCGCGGCCTTCATCCAGGGCGCGAACAAGTCCGCGTCCCCGGTGAACCTGGACGAGGTCGCCGAAGGCCTGGAGAGCCCGCTCGCCCCCGAGCTGCGCCGCTCGAGCGCGTACCTCACGCACCCGGTCTTCAACCGCTACCACTCCGAGACGGAGATGCTGCGGTACGTGCGCCGGCTGGAGGCGAAGGACCTGTCCCTCACGCACTCCATGATTCCGCTGGGCAGCTGCACCATGAAGCTCAACGCCACCGCGGAGATGATCCCGGTGACGTGGCCCCAGTTCAGCAAGCTGCACCCGTTCGCGCCCACCTCGCAGGCGGCCGGCTACAAGGTCGTCTTCGAACAGCTGGAGCACGCGCTGTCGCAGGTGACGGGCTTCGCCGGGTGCTCGCTGCAGCCCAACGCGGGCAGCCAGGGTGAGTACGCGGGCCTGCTCGTGATTCGCGCCTACCACCAGGCGCGCGGGCAGGGGCACCGCGACGTGTGCCTCATCCCGTCCTCCGCGCACGGCACCAACCCCGCCTCCGCGGTGATGGCGGGCTACCGCGTCGTCGTCACGAAGTGCGACGAGAACGGCAACATCGACCTGAAGGACCTGCGCGCCAAGGCGGACGAGCACAAGGACAAGCTCGCCGCGCTGATGGTGACGTACCCGTCCACGCACGGCGTGTTCGAGGAGGAGATCCGGGAGATCTGCTCCACCATCCACGAGCGCGGCGGCCAGGTGTACATGGACGGCGCCAACCTCAACGCGCAGGTGGGCCTCACCGCGCCGGGCCTGGTGGGCGCGGACGTCTGCCACATCAACCTGCACAAGACGTTCTGCATCCCGCACGGCGGTGGCGGCCCGGGCATGGGCCCCATCTGCGTGGCGTCCCACCTGGTGAAGTTCCTCCCCGGACACCCCGTCATCCAGACGGGCGGGGCGGACGCCATCGGCGCCATCTCCGCGGCGCCGTGGGGCAGCGCGAGCATCCTGCTCATCTCCTGGATGTACATCCAGATGATGGGCGGCGAGGGCCTGACGCAGGCCACGAAGATGGCCATCCTCAACGCCAACTACGTCGCGGAGCGGCTCCAGCCGCACTACCCGGTGCTCTACCGGGGCAAGCGCGGCCGGGTGGCCCACGAGTGCATCGTGGACCTGCGCCCGCTCAAGAAGACCGCGGGCGTGGAGGTGGAGGACGTGGCCAAGCGCCTCATGGACTACGGCTTCCACGCGCCCACCGTGTCGTTCCCGGTGGCGGGCACGCTGATGATCGAGCCCACGGAGTCCGAGTCCAAGGCGGAGTTGGATCGCTTCTGCGACGCGATGATCGCCATCCGCCAGGAGATCCGCGACGTGGAGGAGGGCCGCGTGCCCAAGGACAACAACGTCCTGAAGAACGCGCCGCACACCGCGCGCACGCTCACCGCGCCGGAGTGGAACCGCCCGTACACCCGCGAGCAGGCCGTGTTCCCCACGCCGTGGGTCCGCGACAACAAGTTCTGGCCGTCCGTGGGGCGCCTGAACAACGTGCTCGGTGACCGCAAGCTCGTGTGCTCGTGCCCTCCCATCGAGGACTACGACACTCCCGCGCAGAAGGTCGCTTAATCCGTCTTCGACAGCAGCAGTCACCGGGGCCGTCTTCCAGCACATCGGAAGGCGGCCCTCGTGTTTTTCAGCGGACCCGCGCGGGCTCCACGTGGACCACCACGTCCACCACCTGCGGATAGGCGCCGTGCAGCGTCTCCTCCACCTTGTCGGCCACTTCGTGGGCCTGCGCGGTGGTGAGCTGCGGGTCGACCTCGATCTTCAGGTCCACGTAGACGCTCTCCTCCATGCCCCGGCTGCGCACGTCGCGGCAGGAGCGCACGCCGGCCACCGACAGCGTGTGCTGGGACACCTGCGCCGGGTCCAGGCGCGCGGTGTCGGAGAGGATGCCCACCGCCTGCCGGACGATGCCGTAGGCCACCCACGCCACGAAGACCATCACGGCCAGGGCCACCAGGCCGTCCGCGCGAGGGAAGCCCAGCGCCACCAGTCCAATGGAGCCGAGCACCGCGATGGTCACGAACACGTCCGACAGCGTGTGCTGCGCGTCCGCGAGCAGGAGGGAACTCTTGTACTTCTGCCCGTAGTGCCGCTCCACGCGGGTGACGACGAGGTTGATGACGAGCGTGAACACCATCACCGCCGCCATCGTCACCGACACGGTGGGGTGCTTGTCGTGCAGGAGCGAGTCGAACGCCATGCGCCCCAGCTCCAGCATGCCCACGCCAATCATCGCGCCGATTCCCAGCGACGCGAGCGCCTCGAACTTGCCGTGGCCGTAGGGGTGGTCCGCGTCCGCCGGCTGTGACGCGACGCCCATGGCGACCAGGCCCAGCACGTTGGAGCTGCCGTCGATGAACGAGTGCAACCCGTCCGCCGTCACCGACGCGGACTGGGCCATGAGGCCGAAGACGAGCTTGGCCGCGGCCACCACCCAGTTGGCCACGAGGATGGCCAAGAGGACGAAGCGGACCTTCCGGTTGCGCTCCTGGAGCGCGGCGCTACGGTCGACGAGAGAGGCTTCCACGGCGGGGCAGGGTAGTGCCTCCGCGCCGTCCACCGCGAGGCCTCCGTGGGTCCTACTGTCGGAACAGCCGCATCCGGGGGCCGCCGCCCATCTCCAGGAAGAAGCCGAACTGGAAGCGCACCGTCGCGTCCTGGCTCAACAGGCCGGACGGCGGGTTGGGGAAGGGCTGCGCGCGCTTGAAGGACGCCACGGCCTCCATGTCCAGGAAGTCCAGGCCGCTGCTCTTCTCCACCTGGATGTCCTTCACCGCGCCGCGCTCGTCCAGGGTGATGGTGAGCAGCGTCTGGCGGTCGCGCCCGGAGTAGATGTTCCCCGTCGGGTCGCGCATGCGCAGCTGCTCGTTGGGGTTCCAGTGCATGCCCACGCTCTGCTTCACGCGGTTGAAGAAGCTGGCGTACTTCCACTCGCGCGTGTTGAGGAAGGTGCCGTCGCCCTCCTCCTGGTCCTGGAGCATGTCGTTGGGCGCCGCGCCCACGACCTTGTCCATGGCCGCCTGTGACGGCATCAGCGTGGCCAGGCCCGGGGAACCCACGCGGCCCGCGGAGCCCTCCTGCTCGCTGTCCTCGCCCTCGCCGGGCTGGATGCGCAGGCGCTTCGCGTTGCCTTGCGTGGCGTCGCTCTCCGACTGGTTCTTCACCGCCATGCCCGGGCCGCGCTCGCGCGGATCCGTCTTCATGGCGATCTCCTCCTTGCGGCGCGTCTCCGGCATCTCGAAGACGGGCTTCTTGCCGCCCTGGGACGGGGCCCGGTCGTCCGCGCCCTGGCCGTTGTTGCCGGACACGCGCGGGGGCTGCACCTGGTCCTGCGCCGCGCCCTCCTGCTTCTGGGGCGCGGTCCGCTGGGGCATGGCGTTGCGGTAGAAGGCCGTCTGGTCGCGCGCGCGCGTCTCCTTCTCCACCGTGTTGTTGTGCTCGGCCAGGTACTTCGCGTCCGGGGACTTCTGATCATTCCCCGGCGCCACGTCCACCACCTGGCCCTGGGGCTTCGTCTCGTCCGGTTTCTTCTCTTCCTTCGGCTCGCGCTTCTCCGTGGGGCGGGGCTTCGTCTGCTGCGGGGTCACCGCCCCCCGGTTCTTCGCCCACTGGTCCGACGTGAGCGGCCTCACCGCCACGGACGTGGGCCGCGCGGGGCGCTTCTCGTGCGGGAGGTTCGCCTGCACGGCCGACACCAGGAGCACGAAGCCCACGAAGGCGGCCTGGGCCAGGAGCGCCAGGATGCCCGCCACCAGGTAGCGCAAGGGCCCACGCTGCTTGCGCGCGCGCCGCTGACGCCAGTCTGTCGAGGAACCCGTGCCCACGGCCTGATGATAAACCTCCGGACCGCTTCTACAGTCCCGAACGTGCGGCCCGTAACAGCCGGGACATGGAAGAGATTCGCAAGCGCGTGCGTTGGTGCGCTCGAAATGTCCGCTTCATCTCAGTAGATGGGGGCCACCTCCGCCCCGTTGAAGTAGAAGCGCAGGATCTCCGGATAGCGCTGCCCGGCCTCCGCCCGGCCGATGGCGCCTGTCTGACACATGCCCACGCCGTGGCCCCAGCCGCCGCCCCGGAACAGCCATCCGGTGAGCCGGCCCTCGGCGTCCCGCTCGGCCTCCACGGTGGCCATGCTGCTGTTGAGCATCCCGAAGAGCCGCCGGATGTTCAGCTCCCCGCGCACCTGGGTGGCCCCCTTCGTGCCCGACACGGTGAGCAGCCGGGCGCGCCCGGACACCCCGCGCTCGGACAGGGCGAGCCCCTGGATGGCGCCCACGCCCAGCTTCTCCGTGAGCGCGTCCACCTGGCCTTGCGTGAAGCGCTTCTCCCACCGGAACTTCGTGGGCTGCGCGAAGCTGGACAGCTTGCACGCGGCGGGCACGTCCGCCGTCGCCAGCCACGCCTTCAGGTTGGACGGGCCGGGCACGTCCGGCGCGGGCTCCAGCAGATCCGGCCGGCCGCGCAGGCTGGGGTCCGGCGGGCCGCCCCACACCACGTCGTTGTCCTCGGTGTGGCCGCCGCACACGGCGCTGTAGACGGAGTCCACCAGCCGGCCATCCTGGCTGAAGAGGGCCTGGCCCCGGGTGGCCTCCACCGCGGCGGTGGTGCTGGCCGCCTCGCCGGTGCGGCCCCGGTACACCGCGCAGTGCTGCTCCGAGCAGAGGAGGTACGGATCCGCCAGGTGCTTGATGCCCACCTTCGCCAGCACCTCGCCGCGCGCGGTGACGGCCTGGGCCTTGAGCGCCTCCGGGTGCGCGCGCGCGAAGATTTCGGACGGCACCAGTCCCTTGAGCAGGTCCTCCAGGCCCACCACGTTCACCACAGCGAGCTTGCCGCTTCGGTCCACCGCGAACTGGAGCGCGCCCCGGAAGCTGCGGTCCTCGAAGGCGTGGAAGTCGTAGCCCACGCCGTACTCCACCTGCCGCACGTCGAAGCCGGTGCCGTCCGGCGTCTCCGCGTCCAGCCGGTCCTGCGCCAGGCCCACCACGGCGTCGTTCTCGTCCTTCAGCTCCAGGATGGCGCGGGAAGGCTTGCGGACCTCCTCGAAGAGCGTGGTGCGCAGGCCATGGCGGCGCAGCAGCTCCGCCTGTTGTTTCGCCGCGGCCTCGGGTGTCAGCGCCTCCTCGAGCAGGAGGAGGTAGCGCCGGTTGTCGATGACCTTCCCCGCGATGCCGTACACGGAGCCCAGCGTGTGCGTGCGCACCGCGAGCCCGCGCGCGCGCCACGTCTCCTGCGCCTCCGCGAGCCCCGCCTTGTCCGCGAAGCGGAACTCGCCCAACTGCACCCGCGCGCTCCACTGGGCCGGTTCGCCCTGCGTCACCCGCACCGTCCAGCGCGAGCCCGCGGGCGCGTCCAGCACCTTGTCTCCCGGTCCGCCGAAGCGCAGCCGCATCCGCGCGCGCGGCGAGAACGTCACGACCTCGCGTCCTTCCATCAGCTTGATGGGGAGGCGCGGCTCGCCGTTGCGGAAGTCCAGGCGCTTCAGGTCCTGCGGCCCGGGCAGGCCCGACGTGAGCGGATCCTCCAGGCCACTCGGGGCGGGGGGCGTCACGCCCGCGTCGGCGGGCTTCGTGGGGACGGAGACCTCCGGCTCGCCCAGGCCCCGGGTGGCTGGGGCAGGTGAGGGCGCCGGCGTGGCGCAGGAGGCGAACAGCAGGGCGGTCAGGAGCAGGACGGCTTTGGACACGGCGGCGGCACCGTAGCCGCCATGGGGCCGAGCGTCACGGTTCTCCCTCCCGCTGCGGCGCGTCTCGGCCTGGATGACCGGCAGTGAATAGAGCGCCCAACGCCGCGCGTTGCCCCTGCTCATGCGAATTCTTGAAGGCAACGGCTTGAAGACGCGACAGACCCTGCTGGCCTCCCTGGCTGCCTGCACCCTGGCCCTTGGGCTGACCGCTTGTGGCGGCGGTGGTGGTTCAGGCGGAGGCACCGGCGGTTCGTCGGGCGCCGGCCCCCAGGCCCCCGCGACGAACACGGGCACCCCCACCCAGGCCGAGAAGACGCCCACCGCTCCGGGCAAGGCACCCCCCATCGGCATGCAGCCGGTGGCGAACACGCCCTCCGCGCAGATGCCGGAGCACGCGGACCACGCGCCCATCGCGGAGCCCGGTCCCCAGCCCGCCGTCAGCGCGCAGGCGATGCAGGAGGCCCCCGCCACCACGCCCGCCCATGAGTGGGTGGTGTCACCCAACGGCGATGACGGCGCCCAGGGCACGGAGGCCGCGCCGCTGCGCACCATCGCCATGGCGGTAAGCAAGGCCGGCCCCGGCGACCGCATCCGCGTGCTCGCGGGCACCTACTCCGAGCGCGTGGTGCTGGGCGACAACACCCAGGCCGGCACGCCCGAAGCGAAGATCACCCTCCAGGGCGAGGGCCGTCCCAAGCTCACCCCGGGCAGCGGCTCCGGCCCGGCGGTGCAGGTGCGCCGCGCGAACTGGGTCATCGACGGGTTCGACATCGACGTGGAGGGGCAGCCCATCTTCGGCGTCACCTTCGAGGGCGACGTGCAGGGCTCGATGCTGGCCAACTCGGAGCTGCACAACGGCACCGGCGGCGCGGGCGTCACCCTGTTCAACAACGCCAGGGGCGCCACCATCGAGAACAACAACATCCACGGCTTCGTGCGCACCACCGGCAACAAGGACTCGCATGGCATCGTGATGCAGCCCGCGTCCTACGACGTGACGGTGCGCAACAACGACATCCACGACAACTCGGGTGACTCCGTGCAGTGCCTGGGGCCCGAGGGCTTCAGCGACCTGCCGCCCGCCACGGGCCTGCTGGTGGAGAACAACCACTTCTTCAACAACCGGGAGAACGCCGTGGACATCAAGACGTGCCACGACGTCATCATCCGCAACAACAGGATGCACAAGTTCCTGCCGTCGGAGACGGCGAAGGGTGATGCGCTCGTCATCCACTACTCCGCCAACAACGTGCTGGTGGAGGACAATGAGCTGTATGACGCCGCCAAGGGCATCTCCGTCGGCGGTAACCACGAGGGCCCCGTGCCCCAGGCCGTCGTCGTGCGCCGCAACCGCGTGCACGACATCACCGACGCGGGCGGCGGCGAAGGCACCGCCATCCGCCTGGAGAACTCCAAGGGCACCGTGGTGGTGAACAACACCATCACCCGCGCCAAGGCCGGCATCATCCTGGGCCATGGCACGGGAGGCCCCACGGAGTCGCTGCGCGTGGCGAACAACATCGTGGACGCGCCCGTCAGCGTGGACGTGGGCGGCCAGGCCCCCGGCCTCCAGATGAGCAACAACCTCTATCCCACTGGCGCGCAGTTCAAGACCAACGGTCAGCCCCAGGCCCTGGACGCCTTCAAGGCCGCCACGAAGGACACCACCTCCAACGGCGGTGACGTGACGGTGTCGGACACCTTCGCCCCGTCTCCGGCCGCCCAGGACAAGGGCCTGGACGAGGGCCAGCCCTTCTGCGGCGCGGCCCCGGACATCGGCGCGGTGGAGCTGGGCTGCTAGGCCCCATCCGGGAGAGCACCCCCCGGAAAAGCAGAAGGCCCGACGCGGAGACTTCCGCATCGGGCCTTTTGTCTATGAGGCGCCACCCGGATTCGAACCGGGGAATGAAGGTTTTGCAGACCTTTGCCTTACCACTTGGCTATGGCGCCGCAGCGATTGGGGCCGGGGTTATACGCAGCCCGGTAGGAGCCGGTCAAGGAAGCAACACCATCCAGCCCTGCTTCTCGTCCCGCTACCATACGGCGCGGGGTGTCAGGCCCTGACAAGCGAGGGAGCACACGATGTTGCACGGCCAAGGCGTCTTCCAGGAAGAGCACGAAGCCTTCCGCCGCACCGTCCGGGCGGTGGTGGACAAGGAGCTGCGCCCGTTCGCGGCGGACTGGGAGTCCCGGGAGGAGTTCCCCCGGGAGCTCTTCACCCGCTTCGGCGAGCTGGGCTTCCTGGGCCTGAAGTACCCGGAGGCCTACGGGGGCACGGCGGCCGGGGAGCTGTACGAGGCGGTGCTCCTGGAGGAGCTGGGCCGCTGCGGCTCCGGCGGCGTGGCCGCGGGGCTGGCAGGGCAGTTCACCATCGCCACCGGCCCCGTGCACCTGTTCGGCACGGAGGCCCAGAAGCAGCGCTGGCTGGCCCCCGCCATCCGGGGGGAGAAGCTTGGCGCTCTGGGCATCACCGAACCGGACGCAGGCTCGGACGTGGCGGGGCTTCGCACCACCGCCCGCCGAGACGGCGACCACTACGTCGTCAACGGCTCCAAGACGTACATCACCAACGGGGTGCGGGCGGACTTCGTGGTGCTGGCGGTGAAGACCGACCCGTCGCGCGGCCACAAGGGCCTGTCCATGCTGGTGGTGGAGCGAGGCACGCCGGGCTTCAGCGTGGGGCGCAAGCTCCAGAAGGTGGGCTGGCGCGCGTCCGACACGGCGGAGCTCTTCTTCGAGGACTGCCGCGTGCCCGCGGAGAACCTGCTGGGCGTGGAGAATCAGGGCTTCTCGCAGATCATGGGCAACTTCCAGTGGGAGCGCCTGTCGCTCGCGCTGGGCGCGGTGGGCGCCATGGACGACATGCTGGAGACGGTGCTCGAGCACGTGAAGCAGCGCCGCGCCTTCGGGCAGACGCTGGCCGGCTTCCAGGTGGTGCGCCACAAGCTGGCGGACCTGCACACCGCCCGCGAATGCGCGCGGCAGCTCACCTACCACGCGCTGCGCCTGCACGTGGCCGGCGAGTACGCCGTCGCGCAGACCTCCATGGCCAAGAAGGTCGCCACGGAGACGTGCTGCCGCGTGGCCGACGAGTGCCTCCAGCTCCACGGCGGCGCGGGCTACATGATGGAGTACGACATCCAGCGTCACTGGCGCGACGCGCGGCTGGGGCCCATCGGCGGCGGCACCAGTGAGGTGATGAACGAAATCATCGCCAAGCAACTGGGCCTCTAAAGCCCCGGCGGCCTCCGGGAGGCAGGCGGGCGGACAGGCGGGAAGAGGGGAAAAAGCCCTCTGGTTCATGTTCGATGGAGCCCGTCGCCTCGGGGAGGTCCCGGTGGAGCCCAGCATCATCTGTGATGAGCTGTTCATGCGTCTGGGGGACGAGGATGTGCTCGTCCTGGATTGCCGCGACGCGATGGACTGGGAGCGGTTCGAGGTCCACATCCCCGGCGCGCTGCGCATGACGGCTTCGGAGATCGCGCGGGACCTGGCGATGCTGCCGGACGACGAGCTCATCGTCCTATGCGGCACCACCCAGGACTGCGCGGACATCCGGCGCATCTGCCGCGTGTTGCGTCTGAGGGGGCGAAATGCCGTGTGCCTCGCCGGCGGGCTCCACGCCTGGGTGACGCGCGGCTACCCCACGGAACGCCACGCGCGCGCCCCCTCCCACGCCCACCGTTGAGCGGCGGATGCAGTGCGTCGTGAAACGGTGTAAGGAGCGCCCTGCCGCTCCCACCGGAGATTCCCCACGATGGCCAAGCTTCGCGCCGTACTCATTGGCGCCACCGGACTCGCGGGCCAGCAGTTCATCGCTGCCCTGAAGGACCACCCGTTCATCGCGCTGACCGGGCTCGCCGCTTCGCCCCGCTCCGCTGGAAAAACGTACGCGGACGCCCTGCGCGCCTCCAACGGCATGCTGGCCTGGTTCGTCCCGGAGCCGCTCCCGGAGTCCATCGCCCGCATGACCGTGGTCAGCGGCGACGCCGTCCAGGCGAAGGACTACGACATCGCCTTCTCCGCCGTGGAGGCGGACGTCGCCCGTGAAATCGAGCCGCGCCTGGCCCGGGACATCCCGGTGTTCTCCGCCGCGAGCGCCTTCCGCTACGACGCGGACGTGCCCCTGCTCATCCCCCCCGTGAACGCCGCCCACGCCCCGCTCATCAACGAGCAGCGCCGGCAGCGCGGGTGGAAGGGCTTCATCGTCCCCATCCCCAACTGCACCACCACCGGCCTTGCGGTGACGCTGGCCCCCCTGGCCGAGCGCTTCGGCGTGAAGGCCGTGCTGATGACCAGCCTCCAGGCCATGTCCGGCGCCGGACGTTCGCCCGGCGTCATCGGCCTGGACATCCTCGACAACGTCGTGCCCTACATCCCCAAGGAGGAGCACAAGGTCGAGGTGGAGACGAAGAAGATCCTCGGGGCGCTCAACCCCGCGGGCGCGGTGCTCACCCCACACGACGTGCGTGTCTCCTGCACCTGCACCCGCGTCGCCGTCCTGGAAGGCCACACCGAGTCCGTCTTCGTGTCGCTCGGGAAGAAGGCCACCGTGGCGGAGGTCGCCCAGGCGATGCGCGAATGGCAGGGCGCCCAGGTGGCGAAGGACCTGCCGTCCGCTCCTCCCCGGTGGATTGAAGTGCTGGACGACCCGTTCCGCCCCCAGCCCCGCATGGACCGGGACACCCACGGCGGCATGGCCACCACGGTGGGCCGCATCCGTGAGGACGGTGTGCTGGAGAACGGCTTCAAGTACGTGCTCGTCTCCCACAACACGAAGATGGGAGCCGCAAAGGGCGCCATCCTCGTCGCCGAGCTCCTTCGGGCGCAGGGCTTGCTGGGCTGACCGGGGAAACAGGCCGGGCTGGTACCTAAATTCAGGGTGCCAACCCTGGCCGCAACCATCTACTGTGCGCGGCCACGGACGCGCGGAATTCCGCACAGAGGAGACATCCACATGGCCTACGTCGTCGCCGAGCCTTGCATCAAGTGCAAGTACACCGACTGTGTCGAGGTGTGCCCGGTCAACTGCTTCTACGAGGGCGCGAACTTCCTCGTGATCCACCCGGACGAGTGCATCGACTGTGGCGCTTGCGAGCCCGTCTGCCCGACCAAGGCGATCTTCCCCGAGACCGAGCTGCCCTCGGAGTGGTCGGAGTACAAGAAGCTCAACACCGACTTCGCCTCCAAGTGGCCCAACATCGCGGAGAAGAAGGCCGCCCTGCCCGAGGCCGAGGAGTACAAGGACAAGAAGGGCAAGCGCGCGGAGCTGAACCCCGCCGGCGGGAAGTAACCGCGGGCCGAGTCGCCCGAGCGCGCCCGTCGTGATGCAGGCCCTCGCGCCCCCTGGCGTGAGGGCCTTCGTCGTTCCTGGAGTCTGGCGCGGAAGGGGCATCATCGTCGGACGTTCACCCCGCCTGGAGGACGCTGAGCCGCAGCCCCCGGGCCTCCAGCGCATCGCGCAGCCGCGCCACGTCCTCGGTGGGAACAGGCCCATGGCGGCCCTGGATGCGCAGCGCCACCTCCCGGGGCCCCGTGCGCTCCACCTCCACGGTGGCCTCCAGCGCGCCGCGCAGGCTGAGGCCCAGCGCCGGCCGCTGGGACTTCACGAAGACCTCGATCTTCTCGATGAGCGCCAGGGTGGACTCGACCTGCGCGGCGGGAGGGCCGGCCGGTGCGGCACCCTCCGTGGCTCCGCTCGCCGCGCGAGCACCTTCGGGCGTGGAGACGCGCGACAGGCCTTCCGAGGAACGGTCGTCCCGCGTGGGCGAGGGGAGGGGAGATGGCGTCGGACGGGGCTCCGCGCGGAAGGAGCGCTCCACCTCGCGGGCCAGCAGCTCCGTCGCACGGTGGGAGGCCTGCGTCCCGCCTTCCGCGAGCGCCTCCTGACGCACCGACCCCAGCCGCTGCGTCTCCACGTGCATGCCCTGCCGGGCCTGGCGGAGCGTCTCCGGGCTTCCCAGCGCGCTGCGCGTCGTCGAGAGGACGGCCCCCGCCGCACGGACGCCGGGAAGCGCCGGAGTGGCCCGCGTCGCCGGCCCCGGCCCCTGTCCACCGGCACGGAGCAGGCCGGGCTTCGCAAGGGTCCCTGGAGCCACTGGCTCGCGGCGGGCCCCGGGACGGGGTGGGGTGTCGCGCCGTCCGGAGGTCCGCTGGAGGACCTGATTGAACGCGTCCTTCTCCGGGGGGACCTTCTCGTTTCCGGAAGGGGCGTCCTGACCTTCGACCTTCATGGCATGCCTCGCGCGCAAGGGATGCGCGGGCATGAGCAGCGGCCGTGCCAGTCAGGCGGGCGCGCTCCCGGGAGGGGGGCGCGGAAGGAGGCGGCACACGGCAGGGTGCCGCCTCCGGGATGGGCGTGCGGAACGCGGGACGGCGCGCTTCAGCGCTTGCCGCCGAAGCCGCCCGGCTGCACGGGCGCGGTGCCCGTCAGGTCGTTGAACGCGAGCGCACAGGACGCCACGGCGTTGGGATCCGCGAGCGCGGGGTTCTGGGCCCAGTCGCGGTCCTGGAAGAGGTACGCGTCGCGCACCTCCAGCTCCTTGAGCTGCTTGCGGTACTCCCAGAAGCGGCCGCGCAGGAGCACGCGCGCACCCTTCGGCAGCTGCGTCAGCGGCGTGTACTGGTCGTCCTTCAGCCGCGCCGTGATGTTGATGGAGGGCCGCACCTTGGGCTTGCCGTAGGTGAGCCCGGACAGCAGGCCGTCATTGCCTGGATCCGGCAGGTAGAAGACGAGCCGGGCCACCAGCGCGGGAGGCTCCGGCGGAGGGCCCTTCTTGCTCTTCTTCTTGGGCTTCTCCAGCTTCGCGTCGATGAACTCCAGCCCCGCGAAGGCCACCTCCTTGTCGAGGTAGTCGTCGCGGAACTTCGCGTCCGCCACGCTGGCCGCGGTGGTGTTGGCCTTGAGGACCTCAAGGTCGTAGCGCTCCATCATCGCGGGCAGCGTGAAGAAGAAGCTGTCCACGGGCTTCACGCCATCCGCGATGAAGCGCAGCTTGCTCAGGTCCAGCGGCGGGTAGTACGGCGCGAGCGCCACCGCCGTCTGCATCCACTCCGGCGGCAGCCGCTTGTCGATGAGCACCCGGCGCATCATCGACACCAGGTACATGTTGGCCGGGAAGCGCGGCGTGGACAGCTGCGTGCCCAGCGCCTGGATCAGCACGGGGTCCAGGTAGAAGTTCTCGTCGCGCTTGTGCAGGTACGGCGCGGACTCACCCACGATGGTGAGCAGCGCGCCCACGAGCTGCGCGCAGTTCGCGTCACTCGTTCCCTGCACCAGGGCCTGATTGACGCGGGAGCGGAGGAACCGCTTGTCCATGTCCGCTTCGCGGAACACGGGCGGCTCTCCCGTTCCAAAAAAGAACTCCTTCTGGGCGAGCGCGGGCGTCGACAGCAGGCCCACGGACAGGGCGAAGAGGGCACGGGTACGCATCGCCCTGAACCCTACCATGCCCTCCCGGGATGATCCTCCTCCGGTCCGCCTGCCCATGCGCGGAGTGGAACCCGCCGGAGCTCCCGACGTGAGAGGGCAATCGCAACCAGATGACCCGATGCGGCGGGGCTTTCGCGACAAGCCCTTTCGCGGGCAGGGGGCAGGGGACGGGCCGACCGCGCGGGGGGCATGCCGGGTCGGCAGGCGGTGTTTTTTTCCGCCTGTTGGCGGCGCGGGCTTTTGTGTACCTTGCCCGGAGCCATGCCGACGCCTCCCGAGACCTCCCCGGCACCCGTCACCGTCGCCCACATCAAGGACGAGGCGGAGCTCATGCAGGCCCTCGCCATCCGCGAGGTGGTGTTCATCGAGGAGCAGCACGTGCCCGAGGGCATCGAGCGCGACGCCGAGGACGCCCACGCCTACCACGTCATCGCCTACCAGGGTGGCCACGCCATCGGCACTGGCCGGCTGGTGAAGCTGCCGGAGCCGCCCGCGGGGCAGCCCGGGACGTGGGGCCAGATTGGCCGCATGGCGGTGCTCCAGGCGCACCGCAAGGCCCGCGTGGGTTCGCTGCTCCTCACGTCGCTGGAGGAGGAGGCGCGCCGCCGCAACGTGAACGGCATCATGCTGCACGCCCAGCTCTACGCGCTCGACTTCTACAAGAAGCACGGCTACCAGCCCGTCGGCGCCGTCTTCGACGAGGCCGGCATCGACCACCTGGAGATGCACAAGCGGCTGTAGTCCCGCGCCGCTCGATTCAGCGTCTCGGAGGACGGGGCGCGGGCGGCTCCGCGTGTCGCGGATCCTCGGGCCATGAGTGCCGGGGGTACTTGCGGCACAGCTCCTTGCGGATCGCCGGGTAGTGACGCTCCCAGAAGCCCGCCAGGTCGGTCGTCACCTGCACGGCGCGCATGTTGGGGGCCAGCAGGTGCAGCACCAGCGGCACGCGGCCCGCGCCCACGCTGGGCCCCTGCGCCATCCCGAAGAAGTCCTGCAGCCGTGACTCCACCCAGGGCGGTTTGTTGGGCTCGTAGTGCACCTTCACGCCGCGCCCGCCGGGCAGGGTGACGCGTTCGGGGGCGTGGTTCGCCAGCAGCCGCTGCTGCTCGGAGGTGAGGCGCGCGTAGAGCGCATCCAGCAGCGACACGCCCTCCAGGTCGGAGAAGCTGCGCGCGCCCACGCACAGGGACGCCAGCGCGTCGCGCATGAAGTCCGCGTCCACGGAGGGGAAGCCCGCCTCGGGGAACGCCTTGCCCAGGAGCTCCACGCGGGTGCGCCACTGCTCCAGCGCCTCGGGTTCAGCGAAGCGCTCCGGGCCCGCGGCCAGCGCCGCCGCGGCCAGCACTCGCGCGGCCTCCTCGGACGGGGGCGCGGGCGTGCGCGTCTCCTCCAGCACGAGGTTTCCGTAGGCCAGCCGGGTGAGGCGCTCCACGCGGCGCGAGTCCGCGTTCCACTGGAGGGTGTCCACCTCCTCCAGCGCCTCCGGGTAGAGGTCCAGCAGCCACTCGGCCTCCACGGTGCTGGCGAGCCGCACGACGGCGCCGCGGCCGGGGCGCTCCTCCGCGTCCACGGCGACCATCAGCTCCGCATCCTGGACGACACTGGACTCGGACAGGCTGGTGGTGCCGCCGCCGAACATGAGCAGCTCCGGGGAGCGGGGCCGCCGCCTGCGGGCCACGCGGTCCGGGTATCCCGCGAGCACGCTGAGCATCAGGGCCTGCTCCACGTCCTCGGGTCGGCTGGGGCGACCGCCTTGTTCGCGGACCGTGCGGCGCAGCTGTTTCTGCACGCGCTCCACGGACTGCACCGCGCCCGCGTCCAGCGACAGCGACTGCATGCGGCCGGAGGCGAAGCCCGAACGGCCGGCCTCGCGGAAGCGCTCCAGGAGCTCCAGCAGGTCGGAAGGCCCGCTGACGAGCGCGGACGCACGGCCCCCGCCGCCCAGGTTGGCGCGGGCTTCACGGCGGATGTCGCGTTCGCCCATGAGGGCCGCGAGCACGGCGGCATCACCGCCCACGCCCCGGCGCTCGCCCTCGACGATGACGCGCGCCTGGCGCGGGTGGACGGGGAAGCGCAAGAGCCGCTGGCCCACGTCCGTGACCTGGCCCTTCGTATCCACGGCGCCCAGCCGGCGCAGCAGCGTCTCCGCGGCCTCCAGGGCAGGGGCGGGAGGTGGCTCGAAGAACGGGAACGCCGTCAGGTCCTTCACGCCCGACGCGCGCAGCGAGAGCACCGTTTCGGCCAGGTCGGTGCGGCGGATCTCCGGGGCCTCCTGATCAGGCCGGCCGTCGAAGTCGTGCTGGGTGTAGAGGCGCACGCAGTGCCCGGCGCGCGTGCGGCCCGCGCGGCCGGCGCGCTGGACGGCGGAGGCCCGGCTCACCTTGCCCAGCTTGAGCTGCGGCAGACCGGACCAGGGCGAGTGGGACGCCACGCGAGCAAGCCCGCTGTCGATGACGACCGCGACGCCGTCGATGGTGACGGACGTCTCCGCGACGTTGGTGGACAGGATGATCTTCCGGCGCGAGCTGCGGCGCACGGCGCGGTCCTGCTCCGCGGGAGAGAGGTCGCCATGGAGCGGGAGCACGTCGGCGTCGTGTCGCTCGGCGAACTCCGCGCAGGTGTCGCGCGCGCGGCGGATCTCCCCGGCCCCGGGAAGGAATACGAGCACGTCGCCGTCGACGCCCTGGGTGAACAGGCGCTTGAGCGCGGAGAGCACCTGTTGATCCAGGTGCCGCTCATCCGGGGCGGCAAGGTATTCGACGCTGACGTCGAAGCGGCGGCCCTCGGAGCGCAGGGAAGGGGCGCCGCCCAGGTACGCGCGGACGGGTTCGGCCTCCAGGGTCGCGGACATCACCACGAGCTTGAGGTCGGGGCGGGACGTCTCCTGCAGCCGCCGCAGGAGCGCGAGCGAGATGTCCGCGGACAGATGCCGCTCATGGAACTCATCGAGCACGACGATGCCCACGTCGCGCAGGGTGGGGTCGGTGAGCAGGCGGCGTCCGAGCACGCCTTCGGTGACGAAGGACATGCGCGTCTTGGGACCGCGGACGTCCTCGAAGCGGACCTGGTAGCCGACGGTCTCGCCCACACGCTCGCCAATCTCCTCGGACACGCGCTGTGCGGCGAGCCGGGTGGGCAGCCGTCGGGGCTGGAGGACGACGATCTCCTTGCCCGCGCCCAGCCCTGCCTCGAGCAGCGCGCGGGGAACACGGGTCGTCTTGCCCGCGCCAGGCGGCGCCTCCAGCACGAGCGACCGCGAACTCCGGAGCGTGGAGACGATGTCGGGCAGGAGGGGATCGATGGGAAGGGCGACGTCCGCCATGTCCGGGTTCCTCTTCACGGCGGGGGCCTCACCGCGCGTCGGGTCTCAAGGCGTACCAGCCTCGGACGGGTCGGTCTTCTTGCGTCGCTTGGGGCGCACGGCCTCCGGAGCACCGGAAGCCGGAGCATCCGAAGGAGCGTCGGCCTGCGCGGTCTCGGCGGCCGGTGCGGCGTTCTTCGGAGGCCGGCCCCGCCGTGCGGGACGCGCCGCGACGGGAGCCTCCGGGGCGACGGGGCCGGAAGCAGCGGTGGCCTCCTCGGATCCACCGTCCGAAGCCTGGGCCTCGGAGCCGTCAGCCTCCGCCACGGTCTCCTCCATCGGAGCCTGGGCCTCCGCCTCGTCGGGAGCCGCCTCCAGCGAGTCGTCCCCGGAAGCCTCCTCGGACCCCTCGAACGCCTCCTCCTGGCCGGCGTCGCCCTCCTCACCGAAGAGGTCCGAAGCACCGTCCTCGGCGGAGAGCGCGAGCGACTTGCCCGCGCGCTTCCGGGGCTTGAGGGTGAGGCCCGCGGCCTCGAAGACCCCGGGGACGGGAACGAGCGCGGCCTCGGCGAGCAGCCGCCCCTGCCGCAGTGCCACGTCCAGGCGCCGTCCCAGCGACACCAGCGCCTCGCGCAGGACCGCCTCCTGATCCGGGGGCAGGGGAGTGGGGGAGAGGCTCGCGATCCACGCGGCGAACGTCGCGGCGACCTGATCCACGACGGGGCGGACCATGCCGAAGTCGTCGCGGGAGAAGATGCGGGTGACGTAGGCGCTCTTGAGCCGCCGCTCGTACGACGTGGCGTACTCGTTGACCAGCTCCACGGGCGCCCGGCGCAGCTGCGGGAACTTGAGGTGGGGGAAGAGCGCCTCGATGACGGGGGCGCGGCTGCTGGCGGTGAAGGTGATGCCGGCGTGCAGCTTCTCCAGCGCATCCACCCAGCGGCCCTGCTGATCGAACGAGAACTCCTCGCGGGCCTCGTCGAGCTCCGGCAGGTCCTTCACCTGCTCCAGCAGGCCGCCCGCGGGCTCACGGGCCTCGCGCAGGCGCTCCAGCGCGGAGGCCAGCCACTGCTTCTCGGCCTCCAGCCCCGGCCTGCCGACGACCATCTCTTCCGCCGTGGCGAGTCGGGCCTCGAAGGCCTCGGCGAAGCGGATCAGCTCATAGGATTCGAGCGTGGACGACATGCGTGGACGACTCCTCGGAGGGGCGGCGGAGATACCACACCTTCACCGTCCGACGAGCAGGGCCTCCATGGCTCCGGGGGCGGCGAAATCCATGAAGGCCCACTCGGCGCCGGCGTCGCGCAGCGCCTGGGGCGTGAAGTTGCCCGTGCCCACGCCAATCGTCTCCGCGCCAATGCCCTTGGCGGCCGCGACGTCCTTCGGCGTATCGCCGATGATCACCACCCGGCACGCCTCCAGGGGGTGACCCAGCTGCGCCGCTCCGGCCTGGGCGCCGTGCCGGATGAGCGACATGCGGTCCTCGAAGTCGCAGCCAAAACCGCCGAAGGCGAACTGGTCGTGGATGTTCACGCGGTCCAGCTTCACCTTGGCGCCCGCGCGCACGTTGCCGGTGCCCAGGCCCACCGCGAAGCCCTGCCGCGAGCGAGCCTCCATCACGGCCTCACGCATGCCCGGGTGCAGCCGGTACTCGCGCGCATCGACCTTGGGAACCTCCAGTCCCAGGTGGGCGACGTACGCGTCAATGACCGCGCTGATGGTGTCCTCGGTATCGGGCTGGCCGATGATGCCCAGGCCCTTGCGGACGATGGCCCGGTCCGTCATGCCGGACATGCTGAAGCCGTCGCACGCGTCGCGCCGCCGGTGGAGCTGCTCGAAGGCCAGGCCCATGGCTCGGCGGCCGGCACCGCCGGTGGTGACGAGGGTGCCATCGATATCGAAAAGGAGGACGGTGGGGCGCATGGCCTCCCATCTAACGGAAGGTACCGCCCGACGCGAGCCCCGAGCAGGCCACCAGGGCGGCCGCCCCCGCCATGCCCGGCGCCCGGCTTAGGGCTCCGCGAGCGTGAGGCCCTGCTGGAGCGCTTCACGCACCTGGGGAACGTCCTCCAGGGGGAGCCGCTCCTCCAGCACCTCGCGCACCCGCTGACCGCCCAGCCGGCCAAGCGCCTGGGCGACGGCCTCGCGCAACCGCAGGTCTCGGTCCTCCAGCCGGGCCTGCAGCGTCTTCACTGCCTCGAACCCCAGCCGCTGGCCCAGCGCGGCCGCGGCTTGTGAGCGGACGTCCGAAGGCCGGTGCGGATCCTCCAGCATCGCCTGGAGTGTCTGTCCCGCCTCGGGCGACTCCACGCGAGCCAGCGCCGTCACGGCCCGCATCCGCTGCGCATCCGGGACGCTCGTGTCCTCCGCCAGCGCCGCGAGCACGGGCACGACCTCTGGCCCGAACCTGCGCCACGTCGCCTCCGGCGCCACGGTCGGTTGTGAGAGCAATCCCAAAGCCTCCGTGCGCAGCGGCCCGGGAGCGGTGGCGGACACGGAAGCCGCGGTCGGGGCCTTCGTATGGACGGGAGCCGCTTCGGACACGGGCCCCACGCCCGCGAGCACGACGAGACCGGCCAGCGCCACCCATCGCGAGGAGGCGGAACGGGACAGGACCGGCGAGTGACGAACACCGCGGGGGCGGGACGGCTGGCTCGGCATGCGGGGCTCCCGGAGGGGAAGGGGAGCCCTGTTATACGACGGCTGCCGGTCCGGACTCGATAACGCTAAGGTCGGCCCACCATGGCCGGACGCGTCTTCTTCTTTCTCCAGCACGCCACGTACGAGCCCGCCTATCAGGCGGCCTCCATGGGCATCACCGCCGCCGCGATGGGCGACGACGTCTACTTCGTCTTCGCCTTCGAGGCCCTGCGCCAGCTGGTCCGCGGTGGCTTCGGCCTGGCGCACAGCGAGCGGGAGCGCACCGAGGCGGCCCGGGCCGAAGGGCTCAACGTCCCCACACCGGCCCGCATGCTGGAGGAGGCGCGCGCCCTGGGGGCGAAGCTCGTGGCCTGCGACACCACGGTGCGCATCTGTGGCCTGTCGCCACAGGAACTGCACGGCACCCTGGATGATGTCATGGGCCTGGCCTCCATCTGGAGGCTGACCGACGGCGCGCGCGTCCTCACGCTCTGAACGGACACCCGAGCCGGTCCCACCCTCCGGAAGGAGGCGGATGTCCGACAGGGGAACCAGACCCGCCCTAGCGGATCGCCTGTCGTTGCAACTTGGCAGCATTACCTGAATGGAACCTGCCTGCCGCGCGTCGCTGTAGCCTCGGTGGGCGTCCACGCGTTACGCTGGGGCATTCGCAGTTCGTTGTTCCCCCCTGGAAGGAAATCCTCAAAGCCTATGCGCGCCACGTCGACCCCCCTGAGCGCACTGCTGGCCGGCATCCTCGGTGTTGCCGTGATGGCCGGCTGCCAGACCTATGACTTCGAGCCGGTGGATCCGCTCGCGATTGCCCAGACGACGAAGGAGACGGTGATCGCCGCTCGCAAGAGCAAGCCGGACGTGATGCTCCTCGTGGACATCTCCGCCTCGATGACGAAGCCGGTCAACAAGGACCTGGTCGTCAACGGCACGCGCGTGTGTGACCTCCGAGACGACGACGGCACGCCCTTCATGTGTGAGGACAAGTATCCCTGCGATACTTCGAAGTGCCCCACGCGCTGGTCGGAACTCCAGGGCGCCATGGGCCCGTTCCTCGCGGAGAGCGGCAAGCTGGTCCGCTTCGGTCTGACGACCTACCCGGCGCCTCCCCCTTCGACGGGAACCGTAACCCCGACTCAGCTCTGCGCGCCTGCCGCCAGCCTCGAGGATGGGAGCGTCCGCGCCTTGATCCCGAAGGACCTGGATTCGGACGCGGATCTCCAAGGCTACGCGAATGAGGTCAACGCCGAGCTGCAGGCCATCCCCAACGGCGGCGTGGGCCGGCCCCAGGGTGGTACGCCGACGAGCGCGAGCCTGCAGTTCGCCAGTACGCTCCTGACGCCCAACTCCGAGGATCGCGACCAGATCATCATCCTGCTGACCGACGGTCTGCCCAACTGCAACGACAAGAACGAATACGATGGCACCAGCGTTGAGTGCCGCTGCACGCTCGAAACGCTGTCGCAGTGCACGGACAGTTTCAGCCCGTACTTCAAGCGCGGCTGCCTCGACAAGAACGCCTCCGTGACTGCGGTGTCGGCACTGAAGGCGAGCAAGATCTCCACCATCGTCATCGGCTTCGGCGCGGAGACGTCGGTGGGTGACGGCCCCAGCGTCCTCAACGAGATGGCCCGCGCGGGCGGCTTCGCGCGCACGTGCAAGGCCAGCATCGACTGCGGCACGGGTGACACCTGCGACGTCAGCACCGGCTTCTGCGGCCGCTCCTTCTACCAGGCGGGCAGCCGCGAAGAGCTGGCGGCCGCGCTGAAGTCGATCAGCGAGGCGATCCAGCCGGGCGAGCCGTGCTTCACGCCGCTCGAGCAGAGCCAGCTGCCCTCCGATGAGAAGCTCATCGTCGTCTACATCGACGGCGAGCGCACGCTCGCGGGCCCCGACACCTGGTCGCTGGAGAATGGTGGCGTGCGGTTCACGGGCAGCGCCTGCGCCAAGCTCGAAGCGTCGCGTCCGGAAGCCCCCGTCAGCGTCGAAGTGCGCGCCATCCGCCAGCTCTAGGCGGCAGGCAGGCGGAGGCGGCTTTACGCGGGCGGAGGCGGGGATTATAGGGTCCTCGCCGGGCCGGTCGCCTCCGCCATGAAAATCACTGTCCTCTCGCGCTCCGCTTCCATCTCGTCCACGCGGCGGATCGTCGAAGCAGGCCGCGCGAGAGGACACCGGGTCCGCGTGCTCAACCCGCTCCGGGTGCAGATGCATCTGGACGGGGGCAGCCAGGCGACCCTGTTCTACGACCGCAAGAAGCTCACGCCCACCGACGTCGTCATCCCGCGCATCGCCCTGTCCATCAGCACCTACGGGCTCGCGGTGGTGAACCAGTTCGGCCTGGCGCGCGTACCCCTGGTGAACCACGCCCAGGCCATCGCGCAGTCGCGCAACAAGATGCGCGCGCTCCAGCTCCTGTCCGCAAACGGCATCGACATCCCCGCCACGGTGATGGCCCGGGACGCGGCCCACCTCAAGGAGATGGTCGGCCTGGTGGGCGGGGTGCCCGTGCTGGTGAAGCTCCTCCAGGGCCAGGAGAAGCACGGCGTGATGGTCTGCGAGAGCCTCCAGTCACTGGAGGCCGCGCTCGAGGCGGTGCTCGGTCTGGGGCACAACCTCGTCATGCAGGAGTACGTGCGGAGCACCGGCCAGGACGTGCGCGTGCTCGTGGTGGGCGGTGAGGCCATCGCCGGAGTGCTGCGCAAGCCGCGCCCCGGGCGCCTCTCGCACACGCTGAACCGGGGCGCCCGTCTGGAAGCCCTGCCGCTGTCCCCCGGTCATCGCGCCATGGCGGAGAAGGTCGCCCGGCTCGTGGGCCTGGAGGTGGCCGCGGTGGACATCCTGGACGTCCAGGGGCACCCCAAGGTCTTCGAAGTGAACAGCTCGCCCGCGCTCCTGGAGATGGAGGCCGCGACGGGCCTGGACCTGGCCACGCCCATCATCCAGCGGGCGGAGGCCCTCGTCGCCGGCGCCGCCCCCGTCTGGACCGCCGCCCTGGAGACGCCCCAGGCCCTGCCCCCGCCGCCGCCGGGGCGCAAGGGCGCCATGAAGGTGAACGCGCCGCGGAGTTAGAAGAGAAAGCGCTCCCCGCGCGTCCGAAGCCCCGGTATACGAACGCCGCCTTCCTGGAGACACCCATGCCCAGCACCCGCCGCCTCCCGACCCTGGCCCCCCTGCTGCTGACGCTCGTCGGAGCGCCGGTGCTGGCCCAGGACGTGGACCCCGCCACCCTCTACGAGGTCACCACCGAGGGGACGTCGACGCAGGTGAAGGCCGGAGGGCAGGGCACGTTCGTGCTCGCCATCAAGTCGAAGCCCGGCGCCCACGTCTCCGACGAGGCCCCGCTGAAGCTGGAGCTGACGGGCAAGCAGCTGACGCCCGCCCAGAAGACGCTGACCCGTGAACAGTCGGTGGCGAAGAAGGCGGACGGTCAGCAGTTCGTGGATCCGCGCTTCGAGGTCCCCTTCACCGCGGTGTCCGCCGGCAAGGGCACGCTGGACGCGACGCTGACCTTCTTCATCTGCACGGAGAAGATCTGCGCCCGTCAGAAGAAGACCTTCTCGCTGCCCGTGGAGGTCCAGTAGCCCCCATGCGCGAGCGCTCCCCCAAGCCTTCCAGTGGTGACCGCGGCGGCCACGAAGCCCCGCGCTACGTCCATGGCGTCAACCCCGTGCTGGAGGCCCTGCGGGCCCACCCCGACGCGGTGGAGCGCCTCTTCATCGTCGACGGGCAGGTCGGCGCCAAGGCAGCGGGCGAGCTGCTCAGCCGCGCCCGTGATGCGGGCGTCCGGGTGGAGAAGGTCGGCCGGGAGCGGCTGACCTCCATGGCCGAGGGCGGCGTGCACCAGGGCGTCGTCGCCGAGCTGCGCGGCTTCCAGTACGTCGAACTGGAGGACGTGCTGGACGCGGCGAAGGCCAAGAAGCAGCCCGCGCTCGTCGTCGTGCTCGACGGCATCCAGGATCCGCACAACCTGGGCGCCATCATCCGCTCGGCCCACGCGCTCGGGGCCCACGGCGTCGTCCTGGCCAAGGACCGGGCCGTTCAGGTGACGGGCACGGTGGCCAAGGCCTCCGCAGGCGCCGTCGAGTACTGCCCCATCGCGCGCGTCACCAACATCTCCCGCGCCTTGGAGCAGCTGAAGGAAGCGGGCCTCTGGGTCGCGGCCGCGGACGTGGAGGGCGCCGAGCCTCTGTGGAGCGCCCGTCTGGACGGGCCCCTGGCGTTGGTGGTGGGGGCCGAGGG
>NZ_RAWN01000081.1:0-37364 GCF_003668895.1 Corallococcus sp. AB045 | reverse complement strand
GGCGTGGTGTACGCGACGGACGCGGCGCAATCGAAGAAGGTCCGGGTGGCGTTCACGGTGCCGGAGGGGGACGCGCCGCGCATCGTGTATCCGGCGGCGGCGCTGACGCAGGGCAAGGCGCCGCAAGGCGGGCTCGCGTTCGTGCGCTTCCTCCAGACAGAAGGAGCGCGGAAGGAGTTCCACCGGCTGGGCTTCCTGGACGCGAGCACGGCGAAGGCCGCGCCGGACGCGGGCGTGATGGGCACGGCGCCGGGCGGCTCGAAGTCACCGGACGCGGGCAAGGGGCATTCTTCTCCGTGATGGACGAGGGGCTGACAGGGCTGGTGCTGTTCACGGTGGCGGTCGCGGCCCTGTCCACGGCGCTCATCCTGGTGCCGGGCGTGGCGGCGGCGTACGCGCTCGCGCGCTGGAAGGGGCCGGGGCGGGGCGTGGTGGAGACGCTGCTGGCCTTGCCTTTGGTGCTGCCTCCGACGGCGGTGGGCCTGGTGCTGCTGGAGTTGCTCGCGCGGGACTCGGTGCTGGGGCGGATGCTGGATGCGCTGGGCGTGGAGGTGGTGTTCACGCCCAAGGCGGTGGTGCTGGCCAGCGCGGTGATGGCGTTCCCGCTGCTGGTGCGCTCCGCACGCGCGGGCTTCGAGGAGGTGGATCCACGATTGGTGGCGGTGGCGCGCACGCTGGGGGACACGCGCACGCGCGCCTTCTTCCGGGTGACGTTGCCGCTGGCGTGGCGCGGGGTGCTCACGGGCGCGCTGCTCGCGTTCTCACGGGCGCTGGGAGAGTTCGGCGCGACGGTGCTGGTGGCGGGCAACATCCCAGGCAGCACGCAGACGCTGTCGCTGGCCATCTTCCAGCGCACACAGGTGGGGCAGGACGCGGAGGCGCTGAAGCTCGCGGGCGTCTCGGTGGTGCTCGCGTTCGGGGCCATGTACGTGACGGAAGTGGTGACGCGGCGGCGCGGTGCGCGGGGGCTCGCGTGAGCCACGGCCTGGCACCGCTGGCAGGGGGTGGTGTGCCCGGGAGGGCAGGGGCTGCTTCGGAAGCGCTCGTATCCGCGGAGCACGTACGGGGAGCCCCGCGAGCAGGAGGCGCACGTTCGTGATGGGACTGTCACTCAGGCTGCCCCTGGCGCGCTTCACGCTGACGGTCGAAGCGCGCTTCACGTCCGCGTCGGTGGCGGTGCTGGGGCGCTCGGGCTCCGGGAAGACGTCACTGCTGGAGGTGCTCGCGGGCCTGCGGCGAGGCGCCTCGGGGCGCGTCGTGGTCGATGACCGCGTGCTCCTCGACACGACCGCTCGTGTCGACGTGCCGCCCGAAGCGCGTCGCATGGGCTACGTGCCGCAGGACGCGTTGCTCTTCCCGCACCTCACCGCCGGACAGAACGTGCGCTTCGGCGTGCGCGCCGGACGTCCATCGCGCGTGGACGAAGCCGTGCACCTGCTGGAGCTGGAGCCGCTGCTGCACCGCTACCCGGTGACGCTGTCCGGTGGCGAGAAGCAGCGGGTCGCGCTGGCGCGGGCACTCGCCACCGGCCCGGCGCTACTGCTGCTCGATGAGCCCCTGGCCGCGCTGGATGTCGCATTGAAGGAACGCGTGCTGCCCTACCTGCTGCGAGTGCGCGACGAAGCCCGGGTGCCCCTGCTCTACGTCACCCACCAGCTCGGTGAGGCACGGGCCCTGGCGCGCGAAGCCCTGCTCCTGGATGGCGGCACGGTGAAGGCCGCAGGCCCCGCGGACATGGTGCTGGGCACCGTGGCGCGAGGCCTGCTCACTGGTGAGCCCGAGGAGAACATCCTCGAAGGCGCGCTGGAGCATCCCGCGTCCGGAGGCACGCGGCTGCGCGTCACGGACGGCCTGTCCCTCTGGGTGCCGGATGCGCCGGAGTTGCCCCAGGGCACCCGCGCCGCCTACGCCGTGCCCGCCGAGGACATCCTTCTGTCCACCGGACCGCTGACCGGCATCTCCGCGCGCAACGTGCTTGAAGGCACGGTGACGAAGCTGGAGGACGCGGGGGCAGGGGAGTGCGCGACCCACGTGGACGTCACGGGCGTGCGCTGGGTGGTCCGCCTCACGCATGCCGCCGTGCGCGAGCTCCACGTCGCACCGGGCCTGCGCGTGTACCTCGCGGTGAAGTCCTCCGCCTGCCGCCGCCTGACAGGCTCGAACTTCAAACTTTTATAGGGAAACCGATAACCGGCTATTAGTTTTTCTCAAAGCCAAGAGCCACTATGCAAAGGGGCGCTCGATCGGCTGGAGGGGCTGAGAGCGGGCTTGGGCGCCCATGTAGGTCTTGCTCGCCCCAAGTAGACCACTTGCTCTTTGGGTAGCACCGTGCTACCTATGTGGCTGTGCTGCTGCATAGAGCGCAGAGCTCTTCGGGAGCAGCACGAAGTCGGGTCAGTGGCTAGCTGCCGATGGATTAGTCCCTAGCCTTGCGATGCATAAAGCTCGCGACAACGCCTGGGGTCGTTTGGACCCGGGCAATACCAAGGAGGCCCTGAATGATAGCCCTTGATTGGAGAAGAACGAATGAGCAGCGAAGAGAAGTATTGTCTGTCAGATGTCCGTGCCCTGTTTGAGAATTCTCTCGGGATAATCACGGAAAGTGCAACACAGGGAGCTTGGGCGCAAAAGTTTACTCCTGAAGACATCAAGCATGTCATCATGAAAGAACTGGATGCGTCTCATTTTTACAAGAGCATGGAGGCGGATAAATGCCCAGGATTGTGGCAGGACGTCTACAAGCTCAAGTTCCTTGAAGTACCCCTGTACATCAAGTTGCAGATTCGTGATGGCAAACGGGGGAGACGTGCGGTGGTGATTTCGTTCAAACTGGACGAATCATTCCGGTAAGAACATGAGGACGACCTGAAGAGGTCTGAAGTGGTCTCTTCAGGTCAGTCCATTTTGGAAGTCTCTACGAGGTGAATGTGGCTTTGTGGATGCTTCGATAGGTTATGGCTATGGCTCAGCCAATTGAAGAGCATAATTTTTCTGATGAATGCCCTGTTTGTGGCAGTGATGACGGGGTTTCTTTGTTCATTGGGCCTTATTCTGCGACATACAATCGTATGCCTGTGGAGTTGCCCAAGGTTGAGCGCTACAAATGTTCAGCCTGTGGAGAGCGTTTCTTCACAGAGCCTCAGTCCCGAGAGCTTTCTCGGCTTGTTAAAGATGCAGTTCGCGTCCGTTCAGGTGGCTTAAGTCCGGAGCGAATTGCGTCTATCCGAGAAAAGCTAGGTTTGTCTCAAGGGGAATTGGAAGACCTGTTAGGTCTCGGTCCAAAGGTGGTAACCCGATGGGAGAACGGTCGAGTAGTGCCTGGTAGGGCTACGGATTATTTGTTGCGGTTGATGGAGCGAACGCCAGGAATTCTTGAAGTGTTGAAAGCCATCAGGCGGGAGGTTGTTCAAGGGCCGGCAGAAGTCAGTGATTGATTTTTAGCATGTGCGCTGGTTGAGGAGCGCCATGCTTTTTTATCGCTTCGCTCCCGGCTTCTGCGCCCCTCAGCACCCTGGCTCCGCGCAGTATCTCTCCGTGAGTATGTCCAGTTCATGAACTGCGGACATCGCTGGGTCCGGCGGGATGTGTATATCCTTCATCAGCATCTGCGTGGAGATGAGGACCATGCATGTGGCTCTAGGGAAGTTCGTCTGGGGCAGCGTGCAGTCTCGGAAGTTGATGCCGATATGTTTCACGCAGGCGAAGCCGCGTTCATCAAGTCCATGTCGAAAGGGATGGCCTTGCGCATTGGGAGCCGCCTCGTGCGTGTCGCCGTGCTCAAGCTGGGCAGCACACCAGTGCTGCGCGTGTACCTCGCGGTGAAGTCCTCCGCCTGCCGCCGCCTGGCGGGACGGGCCTCCTATCCCCCGCGCGCTTCTGCTTCGAACCGCCGATGGGCGGACTCCATCCGCTCCAGCGCCTCCGCGAGGCCGCGCTCGATGTCCTCGCGCTGGGCCTGCACCAGGGCCTCCGGAAACCCCATGCGCTCCAGCAGGTTCAGCTGCATGTAGAACTCCTCGCACTGCCGGCGGCCGCTCCTGCCATCCAGGGACTCGCCTGCCCGCAGCAGGAAGTCTCCCCAGGAGATGGACCCGTCACGGTGGCGAAGGAGCAGGCTCGCCAAGTGGTCCGCGTCCTCCACGTCCCGCTCCTCGACGGTGAGCGACTGCGCAAGGCCCGGCATGTCGAGGAGCAACCCGAGCGCCCTGTCGACCTCCGGCACCGTGCACAGCTCCAGCAACCAGAGCGGTGGGGCGTCCAGCTTCATCACCCAGGCATCCGCCCAGGCGATGAGCTGCGGGAGCCCGACGAGCCCCGTCCTCACCATCACCGCGATTCGCGCGATGGCGACCGGGTCGAACGGGGTGCCGTCCTTCACCGCTTCGCTCCCGGCTTCTTCGCCCCGCCGCGTCCCGCCGGCTTCGCGTGGTAGCCCTCCACGCGCATGCCCAGCTCATGGACCACGGACATCGCCGTGTCCTGCGGGATGCGCGTCTCCTTCAGCTTGTTGCGCGCGGGGTCCAGCACCAGGCCCGTGGCCCCGGAGAAGTCCGTCCGGGTCAGCGTGCAGCCGCGGAAGTTGCTGCCGGTGAGGTCCGCGCCGGTGAAGTCCGCGTCCGTCAGGTCCATGTCGAAGAAGTTCGCTTCCCGCGCCACGCAGCGCACGAAGGACGTCTGGCGCAGGCCCAGCCCCACGAACGAGCTGTAGGGCATGGCGCACTCCTCGAAGCTCACCTCCGGGTTCGCCGCCACGCCCGTCCAGTCGATGCCCATCAGCTTCGAGCCCTCGAAGCGCACGTCCCTCAGCCGGATGGCGTTGAAGTTCGCGCGCGTCAGGTTGCAGCCCTGGAACACGCACACTTCCAGCACCGCTTCCTTCCACCGGCTCTCCTGCAACTCGCAGTTCACGAAGGTGCACCGGTAGAACTCCTTGTCACCCAGGTCGACGTTCTGGAGGTCGAACCCCTCGAACGTCTCCCTCTCGAAGGAGTCCTCCTGCTGGAGCCGCTTCACCACCGCGCTGTCGTCCTGGGACATGGGGGCCTTATACCGGCCCGCCGCCACGCGCGCGCGGGTGAGCCGCCACTCCACCGCGAAGGACCCGGCGACAGCGCACCGGGTCCTCCACGGACTTCAGACTACTTGGCCACCAGCACCAGCACGCCACGGCCGCACAGGCCGTAGTTCGAGCTGATCAGGTCCGCGGTGCCCGGGTTGAGCAGCACTTGATTCGCGCCCCGGCTCTCAATCCACGAGCAGGTGTCCGTCACCCGGTACCACTGCTTGCCGGTGCCGGGCGAGGGCAGCACGAAGTTCACGCTGGCGGACCAGCCGTTGTACGCGACGTAGATGGCGTTCACCGTCTCACCGGAGAACTCCGACGCGTCGATGCGGTAGGCCAGCGAGTGGTTGCCCGCGCTGTCGAAGTACGACGCGTCCGGCGTGGCGCCGTCCGGCTTGAACCAGCTGTGCTGCACCAGCCCGTTCCCGTTGCTGTCCGTCGTCGCGTAGAACGACGCCGGGCGCAGCGCGGGGTGCGCCTTGCGGAACGCGATGAGGTTCTGGGCGAACAGGCGGAAGTTGGACTGGTCCGCGCTCCACGCGTAGTCCAGCCAGTTCTTGTTCGAGTCCAGGTTGTACACGTTGTTGTTGCAGTACTGCGTGCGCAGGAACTCGTCACCGCCCGTGATCATGGGCACGCCCGCGCTCAGCATCAGGAACGCCAGGCCGTTGCGCGCCGCCTGCCGCTGGAGCGTGGCGCTGCCGCCCTGGTCCCAGCTGTGGTTGCTGTCCTCGCCGCCGTCGGACGGGCCGTAGGGCCACGGCTGGCCGTTGTCCTTGCTGTTGCACGAGTACAGGTCCTTCAGGGTGAGGCCGTCGTGGGCCACCATGAAGTTCACGGACGCGGCCGGCTTGCGGCCGTCATCCTGATACAGGTCCGACGAGCCCGCGAAGCGCGTGGCCAGCTGCCCCGGCGTCACGTTCTCCACGCCCATCTGGTTCTGGTCCTTGCGGAAGGTGTCGCGGAACGCGCCGTTCCACTCCCGCCACTTCGCCGGGAAGTTGCCCACCTGGTAGGAATTGCCGCCAATGGCCCACGGCTCCGCGATGAAGTCCGTGCCCGCGCCGCCCGCCTCCGGACGCGGATCCAACTGCGTGGTGATTTGATTGAGCGCCGTGTTCGCGTTGTCGCGGTTGTACTCGAAGCCGCCGTGCGTGGTCGTCTCGTGCTCGTAGATGTTGCCCAGCACCGACGCCAGGTCGAACCGGAAGCCGTCCACGCCCAGCGTGTCCTTCCAGTACGACAGCGAATGCAGGATGACGTTGCGGGCCGTGGGGTTGAACGTGTTGAAGTTGCCGCCCACGCCCGTGTTGTCCCAGTTGAACTGCATGTCCTTCGTCAGGCTGTAGTACGTGGGGTTGTCCAGGCCCCGGTACGACATGACGTTGTACGTGCTGGGGTTGCCGCTGATCCACGCGCCGCCCTCGCCGGTGTGGTTGTAGACCACGTCCACCAGCACCTTGATGCCGGCGTCGTGGAACGCCTTCACCATGGCCTTGAACTCGCGCGTGGGCCCGCCCGGCGTCTGGTCGCACGCGTAGCGGCGGTCCGGCGCGAAGTAGCTGAGGTTCATGTAACCCCAGTAGTTGTCGCCCGCCGTGCTCGCGACCGTGTCGTTGTTGCCGTTGTCCGTCTCGTGCAGCGGCAGGAACTCCACCGCCGTCACGCCCAGCGCCGCCAGCTGCGCGGCCTTCTGGCCCGCCGTCTTGTAGGTGCCCAGACAGGCGGCATCCAACCCGGAGCCGGTGTCCTGCTTCGTCAGGCCGCGCAGGTGCACCTCATAGACGATGTCGTCCTTGAAGGCGCGCGTGGGCTTGGTGCCGGTGGCCGTGGTGTCCGGCGCCAGCACGATGCCCTTGGGCGCGAACGGACCGCTGTCCTTGTAGCGGTGCAACGGACCGGACGCGAACACCGTGGCGTCCGCGTTGCTGGGGTTCACCGGGTCGTGCGACAGCTCCAGCGCGTACGGGTCCCACAGGAGCTTGTTCGGGTTGAAGCGGTTGCCCGCGGCGTCCACGTCCGCGATGAAGCCCACCGTGTTGTTCGACTTGCTCCAGCTGGAGTTGTACGTCCAGTTGGGGCCCCACGCGCGGTAGCCGTAATAGACGGTGCCGGTGACGCCGTAGCTGTTCTTCAGCGTGGCGACGGAGGCGGTCTTCGTCCAGACGTTGGTCGTCGCGTTCTTCGTCATCACGTAGCTGACGCGCTCCTGCGCGCCCTGCGCCGTGTTGTAGATCCACACCTCGATGCGCGTGGCGCGCGACGAGTACACGTTGAAGGTGATGTTGGCCTGCGTGGCGTCGTACTTCGCGCCCAGCGCCCAGGTGAGCAGCTCCTGCTCACGCTGCGCGGTGTCCTCCACGGCGGGCGCGGCGGGGACGGGGGCTTCGTCGGACTTGTCCGGGGCGGCGCAGGAGACCAGCGCCGAGGCGAAACCCACGGCGACGAGGGGATGCCACCGCGTGAGCCAGGGGCTCCGGCGGTGACGACGGGGAGGGGTCATCATGGGTGTGGCTCCAGACGCGGCAAGCGAGGTTCACGACCGCTGCAAGGCCACCGGGCCCGCGACTACCCGGGGCGCGTCCGGTTCACCACCCCCACGACGGTGAAGTCAACCGCACGTTCCCCCACTCGCGCACCCCGGCCCGCTCGCGTGTGACGCAGGACATGGCTCGGCGCGTCAACGCGTGTGACCTCCCTGTTTCAAGAGGGAGGTCACACGCTGGAGAAGCCGCGTTCAGGGAGCGGTGATGGGCGGGGCGACGCAGGTCTTGCTGGCCCCGCACACCAGGTCGAGGGCGCAGTCCTCGTCGCCCACGCACTTCGTTCCCTGGGGGCAGTCGTAGCCGCTGCCGCCGTTCATCCCGCTCACCTTGAAGTTGCTGTTGTTGACCCGCTCCGTCATCGCCTGGTTGCCGATGGA
Organism: Corallococcus sp. AB045; assembly: GCF_003668895.1. Taxonomy (NCBI): domain Bacteria; kingdom Pseudomonadati; phylum Myxococcota; class Myxococcia; order Myxococcales; family Myxococcaceae; genus Corallococcus; species Corallococcus sp. AB045. The sequence goes on along the minus strand of NZ_RAWN01000081.1, from coordinate 29,379 downwards.
GCCCTTCAGCTTGTGGGTGACGTTCACGGTGATGGAGCCGGTGACGACCGACGCCTCGATTTCAAACGGCTCCTCCACCGCGTTGATGGCGTCCCGGATGACGAGGGCAATCTGCGCCGCGGGCGTGCCGTTCACCAGGACCACCCGCTGGTTGGCGGGGTTCTTGAGCTTGTTGTCGCGGTCGAATTCGAAGGTGACCGGCGTGTTGATGCCATCGCTGAGGGTGAACGTCTCCTCGTCGACCAGGTTCGCGCTGGTTGTCGCCGCGATGGTCCCCGTCGCCGCCTGGAGCGTCTGCACCTTGCAGTTGGCGCTGCAGGAGCCGCAGGTGAGGGTGTTGCCGTCGTCGCAGGCCTCATTGGTCGCGTCCTTCACGCCGTCGCCGCAGACGTTGCCCGAGAGCGAGAGGACCGTCTTGCAGTCGCTGCTGCACTGCTTGCAGCTCGCCGTGCCGTACTGGCAGGAGGACTCCGTGTTGGTGTTGCCGTCGTCGCAGGCCTCGTGGTCCGGGTCCTTCACGCCGTCGCCGCAGACGTTGCCCGTGACGGGGACCAGTTCCTTGCAGTCGCCGCGGCACACCTTGCAGTTCGCCTGACCATAGGGGCACGAGGACTCCGTCTGCGTGTTGCCGTCGTCGCAGACCTCGTTCGAGGCGCTGGGGTCCTGCTTGCCGTCGCCGCAGATGTTGCCCGTGAGCGTCAGGAGTTGCTGGCAGTCGCCGCGGCACATCTGGCAGTTGGCCTGACCGTAGGGGCAGGAGGTCTCCGTCTGCGTGTTGCCGTCGTCACAGGACTCGTGGGTCGGGTCCGCCACGCCGTCGCCGCAGACGTTGCCCGTCACCGTCAGCAGTTGCTTGCAGTCGCCGCTGCACGTCTGGCAGTTGGCCACGCCGTAGGGGCAGGAGGTCTCCGTGGTGGTGTTGCCGTCGTCGCAGGCCTCGTGGGTGGCGTCCTTCACCTTGTCGCCGCAGACGTTGCCCTGGAGCGTGAGCGTCTCCTGGCAGTCGCCTCTGCACCTCTGGCAGTTCGCCTGGCCGTAGTCGCACGCGACTTCCGTCTTGGTGTTGCCGTCGTCGCAGGCCTCGTGGTCCGGGTCCTTCGCGTTGTCGCCGCAGATGTTGCCCGTGCGCGACAGGCTCTCCTTGCAGTCGAAGCGGCACACCTTGCAGTTGGCGGTGCCGTAGGGGCAGGCGTCCTCCGTGTCGGTGTTGCCGTCGTCACAGGCCTCGTTCGTGGCGTCCTTCACGTTGTCGCCGCAGACGTTGCCCTTCAGGTCCAGCCGCGCCTTGCAGTCGCTGCTGCACGCCTCGCAGCTGGCGGTGCCGTAGTCGCACGCGACTTCCGTCCGGGTGTTGCCGTCGTCGCAGGCCTCCGGTCGGTCCGGACCGTTGACGTTGACCACGCTGTCGCCGCAGACGTTCGGCTTGCAGGTGCCCAGGCAGTCGTCGTCGTCGCGCGTGTTGCCGTCGTCGCACTGCTCCTTCGCGGTCGTGTTGGTGACGCCGTCGCCGCAGGCCGTGGGCGTGCAGTCCACGTCGCAGATGGCGGAGTTGGGCCCGTCGTCGCACTGCTCGCCCGCCGCGGTGTTGAGGTACCGGTCGCCGCAGGCCGCGGGCGTGCAGTCCGCGTTGCAGGTGCGGGAGTTGCCCGCCGTGTCGCACAGCTCGCCGCGCGTGGTGTTGGTGAAGCCGTCGCCGCAGAAGGCGATGGAGCAGTCCGCGTCGCAGGTGGGGCTGTTGACGGGGCCGGGGTTGTCACACTGCTCGCCGGAGGACGTGTTCACCACGCCGTCGCCACAGGCGCGCAGCGTGCAGTTGGCGTTGCAGTAGGCGGACTCGCCCTTGTCGTCGCACTGCTCGCCCGCGGTCCGGTTGACGATGCCGTCACCGCAGACGCGCACGGTGCAGTTGAGGTTGCAGGTGGCGGACTCGCCCTTGTCGTCGCACTGCTCCTCGCCGTCGCGCACGCCGTTGCCGCAGCCCTCCGCGGAGCGGCAGTCCGCGCTGCAGCCGTCTTCGCTGACGTTGTTGCCGTCGTCGCAGATTTCACCCTTGATGGTGTCCAGGACGCCGTTGCCGCAGGTCTCGTTGGACTTGCAGTCGGAGCTGCACCCGTCGCCGTTGCTGTTGTTGCCGTCGTCGCACTTCTCACCCTTGGCCACGTCCACGTAGCCGTTGCCGCAGCTCTCCTGGGAGCGGCAGTCCGCGCTGCACCCGTCGCCGCTGACGGTGTTGCCGTCGTCGCAGCGCTCCTCCTTGGAGGGGTCGGTGTAGCCGTTGCCGCAGACCTCGGTGGAGAGGCAGTCCGCGCTGCAGCCGTCGCCGCTGGTGTTGTTGCCGTCGTCGCACTTCTCGCCCACGGCCGTGTCCACGACGCCGTTGCCGCACAGTTCGTTGGACTTGCAGTCCGCGCTGCAGCCGTCGCGGTCGTTCGTGTTGCCGTCGTCGCACTTCTCCTTCGTGACCTGGTCCACGACGCCGTTGCCACACGTCTCGGTGGACTTGCAGTCGCGGCTACAGCCGTCGCCGTCCACGATGTTGCCGTCGTCGCACTGCTCGTGGTCCTGGACGATGCCGTCGCCGCACTCCGTGGAGATGCAGGTGGCCTGGTTCGCGGCGCACTTCAGGCCATCCGGACACACCAGCCCGGCGGGGCAGTCCACCGTGGTGGGCTGGAAGCAGGAGGAGAGGAGCAGCAGCGGCGCGGCCAGGAGCAGCAGGGCGCGTGCCATGGAAGAGGGAGAGACGCGTGTCATGCGAGAGCCTCTAGAAACGGAACGTGGCCACGGCACCGCCCGAACCCGCGCCGAGGAGCGGCGTGACCTGCACGGTCGCCGCCTCCTGGCGCGGTTCGATGCGGTACGGCTTGGGTTGGTTGAGGACGGCGAGCACCGCGCCGGTGACGATGACGGCACCGCCCACGGCGTACCCGGCGATGGCGCCGGTCTGCATCAGGTTGCCCTGCGAGCGCTCGTCGGCGACGGCGGCGGGCGGCACGCAGCCCCCGCATTCGGTGATGCCGGACTCGAAGGCGCGGAAGTGGTCGCGGGACTGGAGGTGCAGGAAGGTGCTGCCGCCCGCCACGGCCACGCCCGCGCCCATCACCAGCCAGGGCATCGCGGCGGACCAGCGGCGCTTGTAGCGGATGAGGTCGTCGGAGGTGAAGAGCTTCAAGTCCAGCGTCGTCGTCTCACCGGGCAGCAGCGTGCGGCTCTGGTCGCTGGGCAAATAGCCCGCCATCGTCGCGACGATGCTGTGCGCGCCAGGGCGCACCAGCGCTGCGTAGCGGCCGGGGGCCACGAACAGCGTCTGGCCGTCCAGGGTCACCGTGGCGCCGGGCGTGGCGCAGGTGATGGCCACCCGCGCGAGCTGCTTCTCCACCAGCGTCTTGTAGTTGCGCGCGTACTCGTACTTCTCCTTCTCCAGCGGCGCCGGTCCGAAGCGCAGCGCCGCCACCAGGTGCTCGTGCACCTCCACGGGCTGGTCCAGGTTCATCAGCGCCAGCGCGAGGTTGTAGTGGATGGCCGGGTGGTCCCAGCGCGCCAGCGCCTGGCGGTACTTCTCCACGGCCTGCACGAAGATGGACTCCTTCAAGAGCGCGTTGCCTTCGCCGAACAGCGCGAGCGACGCGTCCTGGTCCGTCTTGGTGATGCCCTCCGCCCAGGGGCGTTCATCCGCGCCGGACTGCGAGCCCTCCAGCGTGCTGCTGGCCTGCTCCTGCTGGGACTCCACGGCCTTCGGCGTGGGAGGCGGGGGCAGGGGAAGGGACTCGGAGAGGGGCGTGTCCGAGGGGGCCGGCGTGGGTGTCCGCGCGGCCTCGGCGGCGGTGGGCTTGCGCCGCCGCTTCGAGGTTCCGGTGCCGGACACCTTCGTCTTGCCCGTGGCCTTCGACGCGGTGGGTTTCTTCTTCGTGCTCCGGGACGTCTTCGTGGTGCGGGTCCGTGGCGCCGGCTCCTGCGCCAGCGCGGGCACCGACTCCAGCGCCAGCAGCACCGACAACACGAACGCGGACCTGCTCATCACCCTGTTCAAGATGCTTCTCACTTCAGGACCTCGATGACCGGACTGCCGAGCTGGGATTGCAGACGGGAGACGCGCTCCTTCTCCCGCTTGAGCAACGTGGAGAGTTCTTCCGCCGCGCGGAGGGCTTCCTCGCGGGCGTCGCGCGCGGAATCGGCGCTCTCCTCGGCGCGCTTCTTGGCGCTCCGGGCGCGCAGCTGCGCTTCCTGGGCCCGCTTCAGCGCGGACACCAGTTCGTCGTTCTTGCTGAGCAGCTCCTGGTTGGCCAGCGCCACCTGCTCATTGGCCGACTCCGCCGCCTGCTGCGCCTTCTGGCGCTCCAATTCCTTGGCCTGCACCTCGGCCAGTCGCTGCTTGGCCTCGACCTCCGCGCCGCGGGCCGTGGACTCGGCGGCGCGCGCGATGATCTCCGCCGCCTGGGCCGCCTGGGCCTGTTTTTCGGCCTCCTGCTGCGCGTTGCGGATGACGACGAGCGCCACCACCGCCGCCACCACCAGGAGCCCCAGGAACGTCGCGCTGCCGATGAGCAGCGCCCGCTTCAGCCGGCGCCCCTTCTTCGCCTGCGCGAACACCGCCGTGAGGAAGTCCTGCTGCAGCCGGGGCAGCTCTCCCCGGTAGCGCCGCTGGAAGCGCTGGGCCTCCTCCACCAGCTCACCGCGCCACAGCAGGTGCGCGTCGAAGTTCTTGCCCTGCCACTGCCGGGCCGCGTTGCGCAGCTGCTCCAGGAACGCGGAGTCCTCCTGTCCTTCGTCCAGCCAGCGCCGCAGCGTGGGCCAGCTGTGCAGGAGCGACTCGTGGACGATTTCGACCGTGGCGCCCGTGGCGCCGCCGCCGGTCTGCACCACCAGCAGGCGCGCCTGCACCAGGTGGTCGATGAGGCGCTGCATCTCCCCCGTGTCCTTGGTCAGCTCGCGCAGCTCGTCCAGGGACACGATGGCGCGCGTGCGCTCCGGGGTGACGAGCCGCAAAAACAGCGCGCGCACCAGGGTGCGCTCCTGCGTGGACAGGCTCTCCAGCACGCTGTCCGCGTGGCTCGCCAGCGCGCCGGCGATGCCACCCATGGCCTGGTACGCGCTCTCCGTGAGCAGCCGGTTGGTGACGTCGCGCGCCTCCCACAGCTGCGTGGCGGCGAACTGCAACAGGGGCAGCGCGCCCTGGGATGCGTCCAGGTGCTCCAGCATGCTGGACACCATGGCGGGGCTTTCGAACTGGTAGCCCGCGCGCTCCGCCGGCTGCACCAGCGCGTCCTTCAGGCCTTCGCGGGCGGGCGCGGTGAGGAAGTAGAGCCCCTGGCTGAGCTCCGACATGAAGCGCTCGTCCTCCGGCACCCGGTCCAGGAAGTCCGAACGGATGGAGAGGATGACGCGGATGGGCGTGGTCGCGTCGTCCGCGATGCCGGACAGGCACGCGGTGAAGGCCATCCGGTCCTGGACGTCCGGCACCAGCGTGTAGAGCTCCTCGAACTGGTCGATGAAGAGCAGGATGCGGCGCTTCTCCCTCCGCGCGCGGCTGCGCAGCACGTTGCCCACGTAGCCGGGCTCCGCGCGCAGCCGCTCCACCACCCGTTGCTGCTCCTGCAGGTCGTCCTCGATGGTGGTGGACGAGCTCATCAGCGGCGCGACGATGCTGGCCAGCGCCGACAGCGGGCTGCGGCCGGGGCGGATGACCAGCGCCTCCCACGGCGTGCCGGACCGCTTGAGCACGGGCACCAGACCCGCGCGCACGAACGACGACTTGCCCGTGCCGGACGGGCCCACCACGGCCAGCAGCGGCCGGTCGTTGATGCGGTTCACCAGCGCCGCGATTTCGCGGGTGCGGCCGAAGAAGCGGTCCGCGTCCGCCTCCTGGAAGGAGCTGAGGCCCGCGTACGGGCTCTCGTCCACGCGCAGCTCGCGGCTCATGCGGCCGGGCAGGAAGGGCTCCAGCGCGCGCAGCAGCGACGCCGCGTCCGGATAGCGCTCCTCCTTGCGCTTGAGCAGGCAGCGGTCCACCACGGCCGCCAGCTCCTGCGGCACGTCCGGCGCCATGGTCCGCAGCAGCGGCATGGGCTCATCCAGCATGCCCGTGACCATCAGCTGCGGACCGCGCAGCGGATCCAACGGGTGCTTGCCGGCGAGCATGCGGAAGAGCATCAACCCCACGGCCCAGATGTCCGTGCGGTTGTCCACGGCCACGCCAATGCCCCACTGCTCCGGGGACATGAAGGCCATGGTGCCCATGATGGCGCCCTTGCGGGTGAGGTTGGACACGTCCTCGCCCATGCCCTCCACCGAGTGCAGCCGCGGCTGGGCCTGGGGTCCGCCCGCGGGCGCCTCCACGGGCTCGTCACCCTGGAGCACCTTGGCGATGCCGAAGTCGAGCACCTTGATGGCGCCCGAGTCCGTCACGACGATGTTCTCCGGCTTGAGGTCGCGGTGGACGATGCCCTGCTCGTGGGCGCACTCCAGCGCCCGCACCACCGGCACCATCAGCTCCACCGCGCGCGCGGGCGGCAGGCGCTGGTTGCCCAGCACCTTCGTCAGCGGCTTGCCCTGCAGGTACTCCAGCACCATGAACGGGCCGCCGGTGAACTCGCCGACCTCGTAGATGATGACGATGTTCTCGTGGCTGCACCGCGCCGTGGCCCGCGCCTCCAGGATGAAGCGCCGGGTGATGTCGGCGTCCTCGCTGTGCAGGAACTTGATGGCCACCCGGCGCCCCAGCCGCACGTCGCGCGCCAGGAACACCGTGCCCATGCCGCCGGAGCCCAGCTCTCGGATGAGCTCGTAGTGCTGCAGGCGCATGCCCGGGCGCAGCGCGTGGCCCTGGATGGAGGGACTCGTGTTGTTGCCGGTGTCACCGGTGCCACCCGTGCCCGGACGCGACGGCCCGTCCCACGTGGACGAACCCGTGTTGGAACGCGACGGCGGCTCCACGGGCGCGGGAGCGGCCCCAAAGAGCGACTCCACGTCCGCGGCCTGTGTCCGGTCCGCGAGGTCCGAGGACACACCCGTCACGCCCACCGCGGGAGGCTCCCGCCGCACGGCACCTGCTTCGTTCTTCATCATGTCCGGCCACTTTTCCCGCGACGCATTCACAGCCATGGCGCGACCCGGGCACCTCCGCCCGATGCATCCATGCGCTGGCTACAGCCCCCCGGCCCTGCCACCACGGACCGAAATCATACACGGACACTGAATCGCGGACACTTCACGCCCCTCCGGCAGAGGCGTGTCTGTTTTGACCTTGGGGGGTAGGAAGGCAGACGGGCGCAGGGTTCAACGCCATGTGACATCCGCTCGCACATGCGCGCGGAGAGTCATTGCATCGCCGCGACACGAAGTGCGTTGGCCGCATGCATCGTTCCATAGCGTTAGGACTTTTCTTGTGACGCATTCGGTCGGTGGATGGACTTTCCAGAGAGAAAGAAGGCGCGTTTCAGTAAAATTACAATCAATCTGTTTTCCTTGATTGAAACAAGGAATCCATGGTTATTTGGATTCCCATGGTTCCTTCCACTCCGACCCAGACGCCCGCATCCGGTCCTTCGCGAGCACGGGGTGTCCCCTGGAGATGGGCGGCTGCGGGCCTGGTGGCCGTGTTGGCGGCCGTGGGGCTGGTGTGGCGTGGCGGTGACGACGCACAGGCGCCGTCAGCGGTGGTGGCCCCCACCAAAGCCACACAGTCCGGGGGAGCGCATGGCGGCGGAGGGGGCGCGGCGGCGGCGCCGTCCGGAGTGGCGGAGGCGGAGGCCGCGGAGCGCCGCTTCTCGGACCAGACGTGCTTCCCGGAGCTGGCGCGCTTCAACGACGGCGTGACGCTGGAGACGTTCCGCGACTGGGCCGGGCCGCTGCTCGCGTCGAAGGACTCGCTCGTCCGCGACTACCTGAAGTCGAAGCTGGCGGAGCTGATTGGCGACGACGCGAAGAAGGCGGGGCAGGTGGTGGACTGGGCCCGGGACGCGCAGGGCGCGGAGTTCCAGGTGCTGCTGTCCGGGCTGCGTGAGTCGGACGCGGTGCAGAAGCCACAGGTCGCCGCGCGGCTGCTGGAGGCGGGGATGGACAAGGGCCTGTCCATCGAGCGGCGCGCGGGCATGCTCTCCGCGCTCGACACGCAGAAGCACCTGACGCCGGACGCGATGGACCGGATGGCGGACTTCGCGCGCGACCCGGCGTCCACCGAGGCGGGCTGGGCCGCCACGCGCACGCTGGGCCGCGTGATGGCGCGCGAGTCGGAGAACCTGGGCGACGCGTCGCCGTACCTCGACCGGCTCATCACCATCGCCACGGACGCGCCGGACGAGCAGATCCGCCACCTGGCGCAGACGGCGCCGCTGCACAACTCACCCGTGCTGGACGCGAAGGCCACGGCCCGCTTCGAGCGCATCCTGCGCAGCGAGGGCAACGAGGACGGCCGCGACGCGGCGGCGCAGGTGCTGGCCATGTCCTCCGACAAGGAGCACGTGCTGAAGATGTTCACGGACGCCTTCCAGCGCGAGCAGTCCGTGTGCGTGCGCTGGGCGCTGTTCCGCTTCTCCGCGCGCGTCGCGGGCCGGGACGCCCTGCCGGTGATGGCGAACATGGCGACCGTGGATCCGCGCTTCCAGCCGCTCTACGGCACCTTCGAGACGCTCTACGCCCAGGGCAACGTCGACTTCATCCGCATCTGGAACGAGCTGCCGGACCAGAACCCCTTCGACTGCATGGACCGCCACCAGTAGGAGCCCTCCGCATGCCCCGCTACCTCCAAGGTCTTCGCGCGTTCGGGGGCCTGACGTTGATGCTCGCGTCCCCGGTCGTCACCGCCGGGTCCACGCCCTCCGCCGCGAAGCCCGCGCTGCAGGCGGAGAGCTGTTCGGTCCAGGGGTTGATGGATCAGCTCCGCCAGGGGCTGGGCTCCAGCTCCAAGGCCTACCGCGACTACCTCCAGACCGTGCTGCGCGAGGCCGCCGTGTCGCTGCCTTCCGGCGAGCTGCACGCGGCGTTCGACCGGGAGACGGACCCGGCGATGGTGGAGCAGCTGGCCGCGGCGCTGGTGGCGCGCAGCGAGCGTGAGGCGGAGAAGGACGCCATCCAGGCCGTGGCCCGCCGCGCGCTGGAGGACCGAGACCCGTCCGTCCGCGCCGCCACCGTCCGCGCCATGCGCCGCACCGGCGCGCTGGAGAAGACGGGGGACATGTACGAACGGCTCATGCGGGACGGCTCGCCGGAGGTCCGCATGGAGGCGGCGAAGAACCTCATCGAGGACAACGAGTACGTCTATTCCGCCCATCACGGCCCGGCCACGGACATGGCGGTGAACGCGGCGACGGCGTCCACGGATCCAAAGGTGACGGCGAGGATTCTGGAGTCCCTGGACACGCGCAGGATGGGGCCGGAGGCGGGGCAGAAGCTGCTCGGGATGCTGGGCCACGAGAGCGCGGACGTGCGGCGCTCGGCGGCGCTCGCGCTGGGCAGCGTGCCGGCGGCGCAGATGGGACCGGCGCGCGAGGCGCTGGTGGGCATGTACCGGGGCGAGCGGGACGCGGGCGTGCGCAAGGCGCTGGTGCAGGGCATCGCGGAGCTGGGCTTCGCGGACGCCGTGCCGGAGCTGCGCAAGCTGCGGAGCGTGGACCCCAGCATGGCGCCGGAGATCGACGCGTGGATCCGCGCCCTGGAATCAGGCGTTCAGGAGTGGGGCCTGCTCCTGAGAGAGAAGCAGCGGCAGCAACAGGTCCGTTGAGCGGCACCCTCATGGGGCCGGACCCGCCGGCCCGAAAGGAACACCCCCGATGCGTCACATGAAGAAGAAGGCCTTCGCGGCCATCCTGGCCCTCGCGCTTCCCTCGGTCGCGGCTGCGTATTCGTACACGGTGAAGTCGCCCTTTCCGGGCACGGTGACGGCGACGACGTACTACTCCAGCGGCACGTTCCACGGCGCGTTGGACATCTCCAGCGGCCGTTGCAACTACTGGGGCGTGGAGACGGGCGTGATGGCGTCGCTGTCCTGGAACGTGACCATCCGCACGTCGGGCGTCTATTGCAACGGCACGGGCAGCGGCACGCAGAACGAGGCGAAGCACGCCTTCTCCAACGGCAAGACGTTCCGCCTGTGGCACTTCATCAAGACGTCGGACTCGTTCGACCGCACGTGCAACCGCTGCCAGGTGGGCAACGAGGGCGGTACGGGCAACGCCACGGGTCCCCACGTCCATGTGCAGTATGACCAGTCCGGCAGCAACCTGACCGGCTGGTACTCCGGCTACACCACCAAGGGTGAGGCCGTGGACCGCTCGGAGACCATCGGCGTGCTGCAGTAGTTTCGACGTGCCCCCGGAGGCGGAGCGTCGTGGGGCGCTCCGTCTCCAGTGGTGTTGGGAAGTCAGTAGCAGAAGCTGTTGCAGTACGGCGCGCCGCCAGGCTGGGTGCAGCAGGTCTGGCCATTGGAACACGTGCCGTTGATGCACGCGGGGCGGCAGAGCCCTTCATCGCCAGGGCCGTCGTAGGCACAGACGGTGGTGCCAGGGCAGGCGCCGGTGCCGGCCTCGCACGCGAGCCCCTGCTCCTGCGAGCCGAGGTCTACGTCCGTGTCGGTGTTACCGCCGCAAGCCGTGAGACCGAAAACACAAGCTGCCGCGACACACAGGGAACGCCACATGGATGCCTCCAGGAGTCAGGTGGGACGTCCAGAGGATACAGGCACCGGAACCGGAGCGTGCTCCACGCGCGCGGAGGCCGCGATGCAGAGCTGTGCGGCCCAATACAGCAGCATGACGGCGTAGCCCAGGCCGGGCAGGGGCGTGACGAAGAGCCGGATGGAGAGCAGCCCATCGCTGGCGGAGAACAGCAGCGCGCCCAGGAATGCCAGCCATTGCTCGCGCCGAGGCAGCTCCGGAGCGCTCATCATGGCCGCCGCGCGCCAGCCCATGGTGCAGATGACTGCGACGTAGGCCGTCACCGGCGGCGCCATCCCGCCCAGGCCGGGCCACAGCGCCACGGTGGCGCCCACGGCCAGGAGCAAGAAGGGCAGGGCACGCAGCAGGGCCGGGCGCCGTGTCATGGAGAGGAACGCGGCGGTGTAGCCCACGTGGGCCAGCAGGAAGGCGCCCAGACCCGGAAGGAACAGGTCCGGGCCCACCTCCAGCAGCACGTCGCCGAGCAGCGACAGCGCCAGCCCCGCGAAGATGAGCCGCGCATAGCGCCCCCGCGCGGGCCACAGCCAAAGGAGCAGGCACACCATGGGCAGCGCCTTGGTGACGAGCCGCGCCTCCCGGGGCCCCACGTCCATGGCGAAGAGGAAGCCCACCGCGCCCGCGAGGCTCGCCGCCGCCAGGAGCTTCGTCCCACCTGTCCACGACTCGCGCGTGGAACTCATGGCTCGAACGTCTGGATTTCAAGGCCAGCGGCGGCCAGCTCCGCCAGCGTGACCTTCTGTTCGAGGCGCTCCAAGGGACAACCCCAAAGCGAAACGATGGCCCGGTCCAGCTTCTTGGCGAGCTCGCGCGAGGCCCGTGCATGGCCCAGCAGGCTGTCCGCGACTTCCTCCGCCATGGGATGAAGCGGGGGCGGAATGTCCCGGTGGCGCACCGAAAGCTGGAAGGGATGTCCTTCAAGGACTCCCGAGACCATGCTGGGTAGCGCAAGCACATGCCGCCGGAAGGCCCAGGCCCGTCCGAGGCCATCGAACCATTTGGGAGTATCGGTTGCGCCGAGCGCATGCATGAGGTCGGCTCCCTGGGACGCCTCCGCAACCGCGAGGCGCTGAGAAAGGTGCGAGAGCCCGAACTGCTCGAACAAGGCGAGCCCGAGCGGGCGGTACCAGCCCGCCAGGTCCTCTCGTTCCACATCCATCATCCAGGCCAGGTCGGTGCAGATCGTGACGAGATCCACCGGCTCGAGTGTCGCCTGCGGGTACAGGTCGCAGTAGTCGCGTGGGACGAAAGGGGTCGCTTGCTCCTCGGTCCAGGGCATCCGACGAAGGTAGCGGGTCGCAACCCTTTGCATCAACAGCGCGGGACGAGGCTCAAAGTAAGTGCGTCCCGTGTCTCCAGGGGTTGCGGACAGGTCAAGAAAGACTCGATTGCGTGAAGAATGTTTCCAGTGGGTCCTTCCATCACGCAGCCCCGCTGAAGCATACGGACGTCCAGCGGCACGGGCTGAAGCATTGCCAGCCGGCCGCTGTTCAAACTCAAAGGGAGATTTCTCCATGCGTCTGCCATTCGCAGGTCCGCTCGCGCTCGCCGCGTTGATCAGCTGTTCCCCTCCGCCGCTGGAAGAAGGTGGGCCGGCTCCGGCGAACTCGCGCGCGGGGCTGACTTCACCGCAGCCTCAATTGCTTGCGTCCGCAACCCATGCGCCCTCGGACGGACTGGCCTATGTGACCCTCACCGTCACGCCTCGCGACGCGAATGGGGAACCCCTGGGGACGGGGCTCCATGTGGAGGTCCTGAGCAGTGATGGGTCGGTCACGCTGGGCGGCACGGGGACCTCCGACTGCACCGTGAACACGCCGGGCGCGACGTGCCTCACGGCGGTGGACTCCGGAGCGGGGAGCTACGTCGTCACCGCGCGCAGCTCCACGGCGCTGAGCGTGCCGACCATGTTCTCCGCCACCGTCACGGACGGGAGCGGCACCACCACGCTGCCGGACACGGCCTCCGTCACGTTCGACTCGGCGCTGTTCAATGGCAGTGCGGGCACCACCATCACCTCCGGCACCGTCACCCTCACCTCCAGCAACGCGGGCGGCCGGAACCTCTACATCACCGGCGGCACCGTCACGTTCGACGCCAGCACGGTGGGGCAGACCTTCGGTGACGTCTTCATCACCGGCGGCACCGTGACGCACCTCCAGGCCACCAACGCCGCCATGTTCAAGCTGGACGTGCTCACGGGCTCCTGGAACCTGCTCGGTGGTTCGATCAACACCACCAACAAGGGCTACGGCATGACCTGCTTCGCCAATGGGTCCTGCAGCGGCAACGGCCTGGTCAGCTTCGGTCCCAACGGCGTGCCATCGGCGTCGCTCGCGGGCACCAGCAAGCTGTACGGCGGCAGCCACGGCGGCATGGGCTCCGGCAACTACCGCATGAACATCTCGCAGGCCAACAACAACCAGGCAGGCAACGCGGGGACGACCTACGGCGACTACCGCGACCCGAAGTTCCCCGGCGCCACCAATGACACGTATTCGGGCACCCACGGAGGTGGCGTGGTGCGCATCACGTCGACAGGGCCCTGCGTGCTGGGCGGTGCGGCCACCGTCGCGGCGTCTGCTTCGTTCAATGCGGCGGGCGGCTCCATCAACCTCCGCTGCGGTGCCATCGTCTCCACGGGCTGGACGGGAAGCATCAGCGCGGACGGAGGCCAGGGGGCGGGGAACTCCTCCATTCCGCTGGGCGCGGGCGGTGGTGGCCGCATCGCGCTGGTCAGCACCGGTGATGCCGCGACGATGACGGGCACGGTGAGCTACCCGCCCACGAACCTCACCGCGCGCGTCCACGCCTTCGGCGGCGCGCCGGCCAACTCCAGCTACGTGGTGGGCGCCGGTGGCGCGGGCACCGTCTACCTGAAGCACAGCGGGTTGACCTATGGCGACCTCATCATCGCGAACAACTCGCCCGCGCATTACCAGAACGAGGGCACCACCCGGCTCCCCGCGCTGGCCGGCACCGTTACGGCGAACGTCACCGCGGGCGCCACCGCCATTCCCATTTCCGTCGCCAGCACGATGTTCAACGCGACCTACTACGAGAACGCGGGCGCGCCGCTGAACTTCAACCCCGCGCTCACCCAGGTCACGACCCCGTCGTCCTCCTCCATCTACAACGGCGTGTTCGCGGGCGGCTGGCTGCGGCCGGACATCACCGCCGCGGGCGGGGCGCTGCTGGATCCGTCGAATCTGGTGAGCGTCACCACCAACGCCGTGGGCACCCTGACCACGAGCGCCGTGCCCTCCGGCGTCGCGTCCGGCGCGTTCTTCCGCAGCGTGGACGTGCTGGACCACCTGGACGTGCTCGGCAACGCCATCCTGGAGACCAATGGCGACATCCACGTCCTGTCCGGCAACACGACGAACTCCGGCGCGCCCACGATGACCGTGAACGGCCTGGTGCTCTTCGACACGACGAGCGGCAGGACCGGCCGCATCGAGTACGCGGCTGGCGCGGTGAACGTCGTGCAGGCCACGCAGGCCATGCCGCCCATTGGAGGCGGGACGCTCGTCGCGGACAACGTGACGGTGTCCGCGGGCTCGGTGACCGTGCCCGCCATCATCGCGTCCGGTGACGTGACCTTGAGCGGCGGCACGCTGGTCACCAACTCGCTCCAGGCGGCGCGATACGCGCAGAGCGCGGGCACCCTCAAGCACTACCTGCCGGTGTTCAAGACCTCGCCGGCCGCAGCGCAGGTGTCCGGCCTCCAGATGACGCTCGCGGAGACCTTCAGTCTCACGGGCGGCGCCGTGGACGTCGCGGGCCTGGGCTACCCGGCGGCGATGGATGCCCAGGGCTCACCGCAGACCATGTGGGGCTTTGGCGCGACGGGGCCCTCGTCCGCGACCGGCTCGGCGGGTGGTTACGGCGCGGGTCACGGAGGTGTCGGTGGTGGCTACGCGGCTGGCGCGGTCCGGGGCATGGTCTACGACGACTACCGCGACCCCCGGTATCCGGGCGGGGCGGGGACGACGGTCGGCGCCTCGCCGTCGTACCTGGGCTTCCGGAGCCCCGGCGGTGGTGTCTTCCGGCTCAATGCCTCCGGCGTCTGCACGCTGGGCGGGACGTCCCTCATCAAGGCGGGCGCGGTGACCACGGGCGCCCAGTACGGCGCGGCGGGAGGCTCCATCTCCCTGCGCTGCGGCGGCTTCGACACCACGGGCTGGAACGGCACGCTCACCGCCAACGGAGCGAATGCCTACAACTCCAGCTCGGTCGGCTCCACGCGCGCGGGCGGTGGCGGGCGCATCGCGATGGTGAGCACGGGGGATGCTTCCAGCTTCGTGGGGGCCGTGGGCTACCCGTACCCCGCGACCAGCGCGCAGCTCCAGGCGCGCGGCGGCACCGGCATCAACGCCACGTACACCGACGGCGGCGCAGGCACGGTGTTCCTGAAGCACAGCGGCGTGGCGTACGGCCAACTGATCATCAACAACAACAACCAGACGCACTACGCCACGGGCGGCTACACCCCGTTCGTCTCCATCGCGGGCACGGTCAGCAGCGCGGCCAATGCCGGTGACACGTCGCTCAGCGTCAACATCACCAGCACGCCGCTCCATAACTCGGCCGCCTTCAACCAACTGCTCGCCGGCATGTGGCTGCGTCCCGACACCAGCGTGAACAGCGGCACGCTGCCCGCGGACAACCTGGTCACGGTTGCTGGCAACACCTTCGTCAGCACCACGCAGTCGCAGTTGACGACGTCGCCCCTCCTGGCCCCGGTGCCGGCGGGCGCGAGCTTCAAGAGCGCCGACCTCTTCGACGTCTACAACGTCGTGGGTGGGGCCATCACCCAGACGAACGGCGACCTGTACGTCGTTCCGTAGCCCGGTCCGTCCGGCCCGCCGCGCGACAGGGGCGGCGGGCCGGGGATGTACGTTTAACTCGGCTTAATTCAATTCGGGTGCTGCTCCGCGTGACTTGGGGAAACGACGTTTTCGTCCCCGAGGCCGCTCCCGATGATTCAGTTCCCCCGCTTCATGTCCGCGTTCGTGCCGCCCCGCCCGGAGCCCCTGCCCGCTCCGGCGGGAAAAGGCCCCACGCTCCAGCCCGCGCCCCGTCCTCAGCCGTTCGGGTCGGTGTCGGCGTTCGACTCCACGACCGCGCCCGCGAGCAACCTGCACACGGAGCGGTTGGGAGACGGCAGCGCCAACTGCCTGGAGAAGGCGGTGGGGCTGGCGCGGCCGGGGGACTCCATCGTCCTCATGCGTGACGCGAGCGACGGCGTGGGCCACGCCCTGGTGCGCAGGCCGGACGGCTCCGTGGTGGACCCCAACCACCCCACGGTGCGCTACGAGACGCTGGGCCAGTGGCAGGCGACGCATCCTCGCTACTCGCAGCCCGTCCCGGTGCCAGCGGGCAGGATGCAGCAGGTCCTCTCCACGCCTCCCGGGCCCCAGCGCGAAGCCCTCATCCAGAAGCTGGGGCTGTCCGGTGTGGCGGACCGCCAGGTGGCGGATGGCGAGCAGTGGGTCACGCCCATCAAGGACGACATCAACACCCGCGCCAGTCCGGGCACCCAGGGAGCCTGGGTCGCCACCATGAACATGGGGGACCGGATGAAGGTGATTGGCCAGAACGACGATGCATCCTGGCTGAACGTGGAACTGGAGAACGGAACCCAGGTCTGGGTGAAGGCATCCCTGGTCGAGGAGGAGAAGCCCCCGGTACCGCCCTATGAGTCCCCCGTCCCCCGATGGATGGCGGACGGCACACGCCCGCCCGACATCGAGATGCACGTCTGGAACGCGCTGCCGCAAGAGAGCCGCGCGGAGATCATCCAGACCGCCCGGGAGAAGGTGGTGGCGGAGAACTGGCCAATGCCGGAGTTCGACGTCAACGGTCCGCCACCTTCCACCGTGGACTCCCTGGTGTGGGACCACCTTCCGCCCGAGGGCAAGCAGTCCCTCTTCCAGCAGGAGTGGCAGGCCGCCGTGCGCGAGCAGACGTCGCTCATCTTCGACGGGGTGCCAGAGGATGGCGCGGTGGCGGAGCACCCCTTCCTCGGCGTGGACAGCTCGTTGGGCAATGGCCAGGTGGGGGAGTGGCTCGACAACGCGCTGCAAGAGGGCTCCGCCGCGCAGTACATCAACCTGGAGAAGGCCCTCGGCCCGGGCTGGCGCCAGGTCCACTACAACCTGTGCGGCCCCCTGGCGGTGGGTGCCTCGCTGGGCATGTCACCCAAGGAGGCGCTGACGGCCTTCGCGGCGACGAGCGCGGGCATCCTCAATAGCGGAGATACGACCACGGCGACGCCCCTGGCGAAGGTCTACGAGGCCCGGGGGTGGACGACCGGCTACACGTCGGGGTCGGCGTCGATGCCGGCGCCGGAGGACATGGCGCGGATGCTCGACGACGGCAAGGCGCTCATCGCGCTGGTGAACATCGACACGAAGATCGGCGACGAGGACAAGGACGGCATGCTGCGCCTCCATGGCGACAGCACGAAGGCGGTGTCGCACTGGGTGAACGTGCGCGCGGTGGAGGACAACGGGAACGGAGGCTGGACGGTGCGCGTCTACAACCCCTTCGAGAACCGCGAGGAGATCTACTCGTGGGAGGACTTCGAGGCGTCCTGGGGGACGAACGGCGGGATGGTGCCCTCGACTGAAGTCGAGGGGGAGTTCGTCTTCCGATTCAACGCGGGCCACGGCCTGCTCGTCGCCACGCCGCCCCCGCCGGACGCCGCGACGTCTCCCTAGGCCGGAGGAGGCGGGAGGCTCAGGGCCACGGCGCCGCGGCCCCTGCGCTGCTCGCGGACCCACTGTTTGGAGTGGTGGATCTTGCGCAGCATCCCCTGCAGCGAGGGCTGCTGGCTGGCCATGAGCAGCAGGTAGCTCCACACGGAGCTGCCCCGGCGGTTCAGCAGCGCGTAGGCGAACTGGGTCGCGTCCTGGTCCACGTAGCTGGGGACGTTCTCGAACCACTCGGAGCTGCTGCGCGCCGCCAGCTGGATGGCCAGCAGGGAGGCGCGCCGCTCCTCGTCATACGCCTCCAGCGCGGTCGGCACGTCCGGCTGCGCTCGCAGCTGCCGCGCCAGCCCGATGGCGTCCTGCATGGCCAGCTTCGTCCCGGAGCCGATGGAGAAGTGCGTGGTGTGCGCGGAGTCACCCATGAGCACCAGGTTGTCGTGGTACCAGCGCTGGTTGGTGATGCGCTTGAAGTTGAGCCACGGCGCCCGGCCCATGCCCTTCAGCTGGTTGAACAGGGACTTGCCCTGGAGCCGGCTCTGGAAGATGCCCTCCAGCTTCCGGAGCGTCTCATCCGGTCCCAGCGAGTCGAAGCCCAATGCCTTCCAGGTCGTCTCCTGGCACTCCACGATGCAGGTGCTGGTCTCACTGTTGAAACGGTAGCCATGGAACCAGAGCCAGCCGGCGGGCGTCTCCTCGAAGGCGAAGGTGAAGGCGTCGAACACCTTGTTGGTGCCCAGCCAGATGTACTTGTTGCGTCCCTCCTCCACGTGCGTCTGGAAGTGATGGGCGTGGCGCTGGCGCAGCCGGCTGTTGACGCCGTCACAGGCGACGACGAGGTCCGCGTCCATGAACCCGGAGAGGTCCGTCACGTCGTGCTCGAAGCGGACGTCCACGCCCAACCCCTTCGCCCGCCGGATGAGGATGTCCAGCAGCCGGTCCCGTCCCAGCGCGAAGCCATAACCGCCAATGTGCGTCGCGTACTGGCCCCGCAGGTGCACCTCCTGCGTGTCCCAGCGCGCCGCGGCCTGGGCGATCCGCTGCGCGCTCACCGGGTCGTTGCGGAAGAGGTCGTCCAGCAGGTCATCCCAGAACACGACGCCCCAGCCATACGTCATGCCCGCGGGGTTGCGCTCGACGACGGTGACGTCGTGCTTCGGGTTGGACAGCTTCGCCAGGATCGAGAAATAGAGCCCGGCAGGGCCTCCGCCAACACAGACCATCTTCATCGAATCCCCCCAGCGCGCGAACGGCCCGGATGCTACCGGCCTGTCAGGGAAATCGACGCTGGCCGGAAGCGCTGTCTGTCGTCGCTGGCAGGACAGAACAGGGGATGGCTTGCGCGGTGGAGGACAGGCCGCGGGGCGCCGCGCTGCGGGTCGACGGGGGCGTGGTGGACTCCATCGCCTGATATCCCACATGTCCTGGCGGTGATTGCTTTGGAAGCCATGGGTAGACAAGCTTCCGCTAGCTGACAGATGTCTGCCTGGGAGTTGCCCTTTCAGGCAGGCATTGGTGGCAAGGACTGGTCAATCCCTTCCGGCCTGTGTGAGGCTGGAAGCCAAATGCAAACGGTCAATTCGGCCAGCCGGGGGGAGTCGGGTCAGGCCGCCGTGGAGTCCGCGCTGGTGGTGCCGCTGATGGTGTTCCTCATCCTGGGGACCCTCCAGCTCACCACCCTGCACCATGCAAGGTTGATGACCGAGTACGCCGCCTACCGCGCGGCCCGCACAGGCATTGTCAATCATGGTGATTGCGAGACCATGAAGAGCGCCGCTTACATGGCGCTCGCGCCGACGCTGGGACCGCCCGAGTCCGGGGGGCGGGGGCGGACGGACACGCTCCTCAACGCCATGGAGGTCCATGACGCCTATACGATTGGGACGCACTGGCAACAGAACCAGCGCTTTCCCGGCTCGACCCTGGAGCGGGTGCGCGTGGAGGTGCTCAACCCCAGGGCCGGCCCGTACAGCAGCCTCTTTGCCTCCTATGGCTCGCACCTGGGCGGCAGGGAGATCGACTTCGATGACTACCGCGACGCCACCGTCGTGGCGGCGAACCTGCTGTCCGTGCGGGTGACGTACTTCTACGAATTGCGCATTCCGTTCGCGAACTGGCAACTGCATACCTTCTACATGGGCCGGGAGGCCCTGGGCCAATTGGAGGGCGTCACCTTCCTCACCCAGCGGGCCCCCGGAGGCGGCTCCGCGTCCCAGTACCTGGAGGCGGAAGGGGCCAGGCGCGCGAAGTCCTATTTCAAGGAACTCGCCAGGCTGGCCGGGGCGCAGACGTATGCGATTCCGGTGGTGGCCACCTCCACCATGCGGATGCAATCCAACCTCATCCGGGGCGACCAGGGCCGGGGGCCCGTGTCCTGCGCGGTGGACGGCTAGGAAAGGGGCACTGGATGTTTGGCATGGTCAGGCGGATGCGCCGGGACGAGCGGGGACAGGCCCTGGTGCTGGGCGCCGTGTGCATGCTGGTGGTGGCCGTGGCGGTGATGTCATCCGTCAGCATCGGCCATGGCGTGTATGAGAAGATGAAGCTCCAGGACGCGGCGGACGCGCAGGCCTACACGCTCGCGGTGAAGGAGGCCCGCGCGTACAACTTCCTGGCGTACACCAACCGCGCGATGATCGTTCACTACAACGCCATGCTCACGGTGATGTCCTACGTGAGTCACGCGGTGTACCTGGACCGGACCATCGGCGCCGCGGCGAAGTTCCTGAAGGTCCTCCCGGGCATCGGGCCGGTCTTCGCGGCCATCTCCGCGATGATCAAGGCCTGGGTGAAGACGGTGGAGAAGATCGCCCCGACCCTGGTGAATGTCCTGACCCAGTTGAACATCGCCCTCTGGATTGCCCAGGAAGGCATGCTGTCCGCCACGCTGTATGACCTGTACAGCGATGCGAAACGCGACAAGAGCATCCACGTGACGGACCCGCGGGCGGAGGTGGAGTTCTCCATGGCCCGCAATGCCAGCTTCCGCGACGTGCCGCTGCCCGCGCTGTACGCGGACATCGGGACCATCAACCACTCCAACGCGAAGAACTTCCTCCACGTGCTGGACGACGGTCCCCGCAGCAGCAGCCCCACCATGGGGCCGGACCCCACGGGCATGCAGACGCGAGGGAGGCTGCTCAATCGCAACCGCAACCGGCTGTCCGACCCGGACATGGCCAAGTACCGCCTGCTCATGGGCAGCATGGCCAACGCGGTGCGCAGGGACTGGACCGCCACCGGCGAGGGCCCGGTGCTCATCGGGCGCGAGTGGAGCCTGCGGCTGTGCCTCGTCGTGGGAGAGCTGCGCGTCCAGAAGACCGCCGACAGTCAGATCAAGAGCTTCTCCGAGCGGTTCGAGGGCAACCGCAACGACCAGCTCTTCGCGGCGGATGACATCAAGATGGAGGTGCGTCCCGGCTGCGGCCTGGGCTTCCTCGACTGGTCCACCGTCTTCGAGCTGCACTTCCGCGTCGCGGCGGACGCGCGCGATGGCTTCCATCAGGAGTATGGCAACCAGAAGGTGTCCGCCCACCATCCATGGCAGGGCATCACGCCGTTCGTCACCTCCGACACCAGCTTCGTCGATCCCTGGCACAACCACTTCGGCTACCCCTGCAACATGGTGGTGCTGAGCAAGGACATGGGCGCGGAGCGTGGTGATGGCGGGGACGGGAGCCAGAAGGAGGTCTTCCAACTGGACAACCTCAGCCGGAACCACTTCCTGCGCAAGCAGGGGACCGGCCGCTTCAACTCCGGCACCGCCGAGTCGAATGGCACGACGAACCTGGAGGCGGGCATCCAGGAGTCCGTGCTGGACCTGACCTGGAAGTACGTCGGGGGAAAGCAGGATGCCTTCGCCCAGGACTTCCGGCAGTACTCCGGCGGAATGATGGCCATGTCCGTGGGACGCGCCATCTACCACCGGCCGGGTGAATGGAAGGAGGAGCCCAACTTCTTCAACCCCGTCTGGACCGCGCGCCTGGCGCCCGTGCAGACCCACTGGGACGAGGAGAACCTGGGGTGGCTGATTCCCTCCTACCGGGACGCGAAATGGCTGTTCAACGGCGTGACGTACTGAGGAAGGGGCGGGTGATGCGTTCCATGTCCCGGAGCCGGAGGGGCTCCGCCACGGTGGAGCTGGCGCTGCTGGCCCCCCTCTTCGTGGCGCTGCTCTTGTGGGTGAACTACTTCTGGGAGGTCCAGCGCGCGCGCCTCAAGACCGCGCAGCTGGCACGCTTCATCGCCTTCGAGCGCGTCGCGCGCTCGGACCTGACGGGCATCACGAGCGATGCCCTGCGGCGCTTCCAGGACCTGGACAGCGCCACGGAGGATGGCGAGCTGGGAAGCGCCTACCGCAACGAGGTGACCTTCTCCGCCAGGATGCAGGACGCGGACGCCCCCTTGAAGCGCCTGGGACTGGCGGACATCGCGTCGGCGGCGGGTGCCTCCGGGTCGGTGGGCGGGACGCTCGCGGCCCTGGGCAGCACGCCGGAGCAGATGGCCCGGCGGATGGGGCTGGACACCCGAACCGGCGCGGTCCAGGTCGACGTGGAGGTCCGCCTGGTGAACCGCATCATTCCCCAGGCGATCGGCCTCTACACCACGGGCTTTGGCGATTCGCGGCTGGACCTGGTCTTCCGGGAGAACTTCTACGTCTACCACGACACCTGGAGGGCCTGGCGCTCCGGGGACAGGCCGTCCCAGAGCTACGACCGGGTGGAGCAGCTGACGCGCGACCGCGTGCGTCCCATCGTCTACGCGGGCGCCGCCGATTCGGGCGTCGTCAACGCCATCAGCAACGCGCTGCAGGTGCTCCAGCTCGATTCACCCTTCGACGCGGCCTACATCCGCGACTCCATCCGGCTGCGCCACGTGGAGGAGCCCGGCGTTCCCACCGTCACCGCCACCCGGATGACCCCGGGTGACGTGCTGGAGGCGGCGTACTGGCTGGATGACACGAACTGGTGCCTCGGCTCCTGCGAGCCCCGGGAGATCCAGATGAAGCGCGGCATCATCCCGTCCAGCGGCTACGGCGCCAACTGGCCCATGCGGGCCTACCGCTGCCGCGGGCCGTACTTCCAGGGCGCAAGCGAAACCGGCTTCCCCGAGGCCGAGTACGTGAAGAAGGGAGAGCGCGGCTACTTCCACGAAGCCGACGATGCCTGCACCGGCTTCACAACCAAGGAAGAAGACGAATGAACGGCTGGGTGTGGAGGAGCTATCGCTGGCTGCGCAGGCCACGCTCGCGGGGACAGGCCGCGGCGGAGTTCACCCTGCTGCTGATGGCCCTGATGTTCGGCACGCTGGCCATCACCACGTTCGCGCCGGACATGTTCGCCGCGCTGACCATCTACGTCCGCGGCTACTACTGCGTGCTGGGCTACCCCTTCGGTTGAGTCAGGGCCCCTTCGGGGGCCGCGGGGCGTCGCGTGTGCAACAGTGTGGGCAGGCCCGGGGGTTCATGGGCGTGCAGGTCCGGCGATACACCGTCGCATCCGGCCCTGCGGGGGATTAAGCCTGGGGACTCGGCTCCCCGGGTGGGACCCTCCAGGACTTCATGCCCAGCACACCCCATCACGACCCCGCGCCATCCCCTTCGTTGAGCGCGGTGGGACGCGCGCTTCCTCCGCACTACGCCAGCCAGGAGCAGCTCATCGCGGCGCTGCGCGACCTGTGGGCGACGAAGCACTACAACCTGGAGCGGCTGGAGGACCTGCACCGCAACGTGCAGGTGGGCGGCCGGCACCTGGCGCTGCCGCTGGAGGAGTACCCGGCGCTCGCGACGTTCCAGCAGCGCAACGACGCGTGGATCCGCGTGGCCACGGAGCTGTCGGAGAAGGTGGCGCGGGAGGCGCTGTCGCGCGCGGGGCTCACTCCGAAGGACGTGGACCATGTCTTCTTCGTCACGGTGACGGGCATCGCCACGCCCAGCGTGGACGCGCGGCTGGTCAACCGGATGGGCCTGCGCGAGGACGTGAAGCGCACGCCCATCTTCGGCCTGGGCTGCGTGGCGGGCGCGGCGGGCCTGGCCCGAGCGTCGGACTACCTGCGCGCGTTCCCGAAGCAGACGGCGCTGCTCATCGCCACGGAGCTGTGCTCGCTCACGCTCCAGCGCGAGGACCTGTCCATCCCCAACATCATCGCCTCCGGCCTCTTTGGTGACGGCGCGGCGTGCGTGGTGCTGCGGGGCGCGGAGGCTCCATCCACGGGGCCGCGCGTGGTGGGCTCGCGGTCGGTGTTCTACCCGGACACCGAGCGGGTGATGGGCTGGGACGTGGTGGACACGGGCTTCAAGGTGGTGCTGTCCGCGAAGGTGCCGCAGCTGGTGAAGGAGCACATCCGGGGCAACGTGGATGGCTTCCTCGCGGAGCACGGGCTGGCCCGCGGGGACGTGAAGCACTGGGTGGCGCACACCGGCGGCCCCAAGGTGCTGGAGGGCTTCGAGTCCGCGCTGGAGCTGGAGCCCGGCGCGCTGGAGCGCTCGTGGAAGTCGCTGCGGCAGGTGGGCAACCTGTCCAGCGCGTCGGTGCTCTTCGTGCTGGGGGAGACATTGGAGGAGGCGGACACGAAGCCGGGAGACTGGGGCGTGGTGATGGCCATGGGCCCGGGCTTCTGCGCGGAGATGGTACTGGTGCGATGGTGACCGGCACACAGGCGTTGTTCGCGGGCTTCATGGGGCTGCTCGTCGCGGAGCGGCTGTTGGAGCTGGTGCTCTCCAAGCGCAACGCGGCGCGAGCCTTCGCGCGGGGCGGGGTGGAGACGGGGCAGGGGCACTACCGGTTCATGGTCGTGTTCCACACGCTGTTCCTTGTCGCGTGTGTCGCGGAGGTGTTCGGCCTCCAGCGTCCCTTCTGGGGCGCGTGGAGCTGGGCGGCGCTGGTGGGCGCGGGGGTGGCGCAGGGGCTGCGGTACTGGGCCATCGGGACGCTGGGTGACCGGTGGAACTCGCGCATCATCGTGGTGCCGGGGCTGGCGCCGGTGACGGGCGGGCCGTACCGGTTCCTGCGGCATCCGAACTACGTGGCGGTGGTGTTGGAGCTGTTCTGCGTGCCGCTCATCCACGGGGCGTGGGTGACGGCGGTCGTGTTCACGGTGGGCAACGCGGCGCTGCTCTACGTGCGCATCCGCGCGGAGGAGGCGGCGCTCGGAGCGGTGTACTCCGAGGCCTTCGCCCACCGTCCCCGCTTCATTCCGGAGGTTCGCCGTGGCTGACATCGTGATGGAGGCGATGGCGGAGATCCGCCGCATCGCCCGCGAGGAGCTGGAGTTCGAGGGCGCGGTGGAGCCCGCGCACGACCTGCTCCGGGATCTGCACCTGGACAGCCTGGGGCTGACGGTGCTGGCGGTGGGCCTGGAGAACCGCTTCCGGGTGCTGCTGTCGGAGGAGGACGCGCAGGGCGTGCGGACGGTGGAGGACCTGGCGCGGCTGGTGGCCAGGCGGGTCGAGGCCGCGAAGCCGGACGTGGGAGCGCACCCGTGAAGGGGCCGCCCCTGCCGGCGCTGAAGCACGCCACGGTGAACGCGATGCTGAAGGCGACGTCGCACACGTCGCTGGGGCTGGTATTCGTGGATGCCGCCGAGCACGAGACGTCCCTGCCGTGGGCCCAGGTCTACCGGCGGGCGAAGCGCGCGGCGGCGGGGCTGGCGCGGATGGGCGTGCGTCCGGGAGACCGGGTGGCGCTGCTGTTGCCCACGTCACCCGCGTTCATGGATGCGTACTTCGGCGCGTTGCTGGCGGGCGCGGTGCCGGTGCCGCTGTACCCGCCGGTGCGGCTGGGGCGGCTGGACGAGTACCACCGCTCGACGGCGCGCATGCTCCAGCTGACGGGCGCGGTGGTGGTGCTGACGGACACACGTGTGCGGCTGCTCCTGGGCCCGAGCATGGCGCTGGCGCGGCCGAAGCTGGGCTGTCACACGGTGGACGCGGTGCTGCACGGCGACGAGGACCTGGAGGTGGAGGTGGGGCCCGACGCGCTGGGGCTCATCCAGTTCTCTTCCGGCTCCACGGTGGAGCCGAAGCCGGTGGCGCTGACGCACGGGGCGCTGGTGGCGCAGGTGGCGGCGCTGGAGGAGGCGATGCCGGTGGCACCGGGCGTGACGCCGGTGGGCGTGAGCTGGCTGCCGCTGTACCACGACATGGGGCTCATCGGCTGTGTGCTCGCGGCGCTGTACTACCCGGGCAGCCTGGTGCTGATTCCGCCGGAGACGTTCCTGGTGAAGCCGGCGCTGTGGCTGCGCGCGCTGTCGCGGCACCGGGGCTTCGTGTCGCCCGCGCCGAACTTCGCCTATGGGTTGTGTTTGAAGCGGGTGAAGGACGCGGACCTGCAGGGCGTGGACCTGTCCGGGTGGTTGCACGCGCTCAACGGCGCGGAGCCGGTGTCCGCGGACACGCTGCGCCGCTTCGCGGAGCGGTTCGAGAAGTGGGGCTTCACAGCTCGGGCGCTGCGGCCGGTGTATGGCTTGTCGGAGGCGTCGCTGGCGGTGACGTTCCCGCCCGCGGGCCGGGGGCCGCGCGAGCTGGGCGTGGATCCGGACGTGCTGGCGCGCGAGGGGCAGGCGCGTGACGGGGCTCGCACGCTGGTGAGCGTGGGCGCGCCGGTGGCGGGCTTCGAAGTGCAGGTGAGAGGCGAGAACGGCGCGGTGTTGCCGGAGCGCCAGGTGGGGCGCGTGTTCACGAAGGGGCCGTCGGTGATGCGCGGCTACTTCGAGGACGCGGAGGCGACGGCGCGGGCGCTGGTGGGAGAGGGCTGGCTGGACACGGGAGACCTGGGCTTCAGCGCGGACGGAGAGCTGTACCTGACGGGCCGCGAGAAGGACCTGGTGATCATCCGGGGCGCGAACCACGCGCCGCAGGCCTTCGAGGATCCGCTGCTCAAGGTGGACGGCGTGCGCACGGGCTGCGCGGTGGCGCTGGGCTTCACGCCCGAGGGCGGCGAGGACGAAGCGTTGCTCATCCTGGCCGAGCGCGCGGAGCGGGGCGCGGACGTGGCGTCGGTGGAGGCGGACATCCGCGCGGCGGTGGTGGAGGCGACGGGCGTGCAGCCGCACACGGTGAGACTGCTGGAGCCAGGGACGCTGCCACGCACGTCCAGCGGCAAGCTGCGAAGGAGCGAAGCGCTGCGGCGCTATCTGGCCGGAGAGCTGACGGCGCCGAAGAAGGTGGGCGCGGTGGGGCTCGCGGTGGAGATGGCGAAGAGCGCGCTGGCGATGGTGCGTGCGGAGCACGACTCGTGACGTGGCTGGACACGTGAAGCAGCATGACGTGGTCGTGGTGGGCGGAGGTCCAGCGGGGCTCGCGGTGGCCATCACGGCGGCCCGGCGTGGGCTGGACACGGTGGTGGTGGAGCGTGCATCCACGCCCGTGGACAAGGCGTGCGGTGAAGGCCTGATGCCCTCCGGCCTCGCGGCGCTGGAGCGGCTGGGCGCGCTCGCGCACCTGGACCGGAGCGACAGCTCGCCCTTCGTCGGTATCCGCTACGTGCAGGAGGATGGCAGCACGGCGGAAGGAAAACTGCCCGCGCCCGGTGGACTGGGAGTCCGCAGGCTGGCCCTGTCCCAGGCGCTGGCGACCCGCGCGCGCGAAGTAGGGGTGGACCTGCGCGAGCACACGCATGTCGTGTCGCACGTGCGCACGCCGGACGGGGTGATGCTGGAGACGCCCGTGGGCCGCGTGTCCGCGCGCTTCCTCGTCGCGGCGGACGGCTTGAACTCACCGCTGCGCAAGGCCGAGGGCCTGGATGTAGAGCAGGCCGTGCCCCGGCGCTACGGACTGCGGCGCCACTTCCGGCGAGTGCCTTGGACACCCTACGTGGAAGTGCACTTCGCCTCCGGCGTCGAGGCCTACGTGACGCCCGCCGGAGCGGAGCGCGTGGGCATCGCGTTCCTCTGGGAGGACGGCACGGTGCCGGGCCGCGTGGGTTTCGACTCGATGCTGGAGCGCTTCCCCCGCTTGGCGGAAAAGCTCACCGGCGCGGAGCCGGACTCCCAGCCACGCGGCGCAGGACCCCTGGCACGCGTGGCCCGCAGGCGCGTCGCGGATCGCTTCGCCCTCGTCGGTGATGCCGCCGGCTACGTGGACGCGCTGACAGGCGAAGGACTCACGCTCGTCTTCGCCTGCGCGGAGTCCCTGGGCGCGCTGCTCCCGGACGCCCTGGCGAAGGGCGCGGGCCGCGACACGCTGCTGCCCTACGAGCGCACCTTCCAGCAGGTGTTCCGCAAGTACGCCTGGACCACGCACGGTCTGTTGATGCTCGCGCGCCGCCCGAGCCTGCGCAGGCCCGTGGTGCGACTGCTGGGCCGCGCCCCCTGGCTCTTCGAGCGCATCCTCGCCGCCGTGGTGACGTGAACCGCCTGTCAGCCCGTTCCTCGCTCCCACGTCCGCGCGGCGGCCATCATCCACGGAGCCGCGCATGCATTGGGTCGTCCAGAACAACCTCTTCAACGAGCAGGGCTTCCACACGTTGATGGATGTCCTGGCGCACGGCTCCATCCCGCACACCCTGGTCAAGGTCATCCCGTTCGGAGGTGGCATCGAGCCCGCGGTGCAGCCGTCCGGCCCCGTCATCGTGATGGGCTCGCTCTCCCTGACCCGCTACGCGCGCGAGCAGGGCTGGACCCCCGGCGCCTTCATCAACGACCAGTTCGACTTCCGCGTCTGGCGGCGGCACCTGGGCCCGCACCTGCTGAACGCCGAGGCCACGGTGCATCGCTTCGCGGACGTGCCGGAGCAGCCGGGGCTCTTCTTCATCCGCCCCTGCCTGGACGACAAGGCCTTCTCCGGCATGCTCACGTCCTGGGACGCGTTCACCCACTGGCGCGAGCAGGTCCTGAAGCTCGACACGTACGCGACGGTCACCGCCGACACGCCGGTGGCCGTCAGCGCGCCCAGGCACATCCAGCGCGAGTACCGCATGGTCGTCGTTGACGGCCGGGTCATCACCGGCTCGCTCTACAAGCTGGGGGACCGCGTGGTGGCCTCGTCCCAGGTGGAGCCGGAGGTCCAGGCCTTCGCGCAGCGCATGGCGGACACCTGGGGCCCGGACCGCGCCTACGCGCTGGACGTGTTCATGCACGCAGGCGAGCTGTTCATCGGTGAGTTCAACAACCTGAACTCGGCCGGCTTCTACGCCTACGACGTCGGCAAGATGGTGGCCGCCGTGGAGGCCATGCGGTTCTGAGCGTGCCGGACCTTCCGGGAGCGCACCTGCTCCCGGAAAGCCCGGAGCCACCTGGCCCCCGGACGCGGATCCGCACGACCCGGCCCTTGTTCCACCGCCGCGCGCCGGGGACACTCGTCCCCATGGCATCTGGCCCCGCGGCTTCGCGTCCCTGGTTCGCGTTCTCCCTCGACCTGGCCCCGGCCTCGGCGAGCCGGCACCTGCACGGCCTGCCCCCCGTGCCCGACTTTCCCGAAGGCGAGCTCGCCGAAGCCCTGGACGTGGACGTCGTCTACGACGTGCACGTGCCCAACTGGGGCGGCCGGGTCGCACGCCTGGTGGATGCGCCCGGACACCGGTTGTCCGGGCGGCTGCGCCCCGTCGCCACCGAGTCCTGGCCCGTCCTCGCCCGCCTGGAGACCGCGCTCGCCATGGCCACCGAGGAGCGCCCGGTGAAGGTGCGCACCGCCTCCGGCACCGTGGTGGACGCCCACGCCTTCACCCCCGCCGAGCGCAACACCTCCACGCAGGGGCCCGTCAGCGAGGCCTTTCTGATCACCCTCGCCGTCGCCGCCGAGCGCGCCCGCCTGCCTGCCGCCGTCGTCGAAAAACTCCAGGCCGAAGCCCGCATCGTCCACGCCGTCCAGCACGCCCGGCCCGACGGACACTCCCCTCCGCCCCCCTCCAAGTCCGGCATTAAGTGACAGCCGGGTCCAGCCGGACCGAAAAACGCCCCGCTCGCTGAGAAAAAGGGCGGAGTGACGCAACCGGGCGCCGCGTCACTCCGACGATGAAGAGGAGGGGCCCTCTCCCCGCCATCACCCCCGCCGGCCCCGAGGA